>JABHKC010000153.1 GCA_018692315.1 Bacteroidota bacterium
AATTGGAAAACCGACATGAATGTAATAATTGATGTTGATTTGAATATTGATGGAACTGTGTATGTTTTATCAACTGAAAGTGATGACATTGTTTATCTTGTAGCAAGTTCAGTTAATAAGCAATTAAATGCCAAGATCAATGTAAATAATTCAGTTACTGAATTAAAGATTAGATTCAATGGAGAAGACAAAGTTCTTTCTATTGAAAATGAAACTGTTTCGTGTTCTTTTGCAAACACCACTAAGTCGGCAATGGCTGATAGTGATGGTGATGGTGTGGATGATCTTGACGATGACTATCCAGCTGATATAACAAGAGCATATGATAACTTTTGGCCAGCAAGTAACTATGGAACTTTAGCCTTCGAAGATATGTGGCCACACGAAGGAGATTTCGATTATAATGATTTAGTTGTTGGATTTCAGTATCAAACTGTTACAAATGGTTCAAACCAAGTTGTTGAGATATTCTGTTACTTCGATGTTCGTGCAATTGGAGGTATGTACAGAAACGGATTTGGTGTTCAATTTGCTGACATAGATCCAACCGATGTTACTTCAGTAGCTGGTTACGATATGGGAGTTAGCGAAAATTATGTTTCTTTACATGCAAATGGATATGAAGATGGTCATACAGGCGAATTGGTAGTTCTTGCCTTTGAAGATGCATGGGAGATTCTAGTAAAAGGAGATACTACTTTTGGTGTAAATGTTGAACCTCTGCAAAATGATCCTGTTGAATCTGATACAATTACTGTTACAATTACTATGGCAAACACAAATTATACTTATCCAGGTAATTTTGACGCAGAAGATTCTAATCCTTTTATTTTGGCTAATATCAATGTTTATGATCCAACTGACGCAAATTTAAGAAGAGAAATTCACCTAAAAGATGAAGCTCCGACTGATTTGATGGTAACTGATACATTGTTTGGAGATTTTCATGACACTTCAGTTGTAGCCAATGGAGAATATTATTATTCAATTGCCTACCATGCACCATGGGCATTGATGATGCATGATGTTGTATTAGACTTTGATTGGACTATAGAAGGGGACTCTTCTATAGCACGTGGATATTTGAAATTTACTTCTTGGGCAAACTCTGACGGTCTGAGTGATACTGATTGGTGGTCCGGTACTGGTGGATTATACAGAGATGAAGCTTACATTTGGTAGAAATACTTATTAATCTTATAATAAAAAAAAGGAGGCAAAGTTTGACCTCCTTTTTTTATTATTTTTAAATTGAAAAATTCAAATTATTTTCTTTTTATTAATTTAAATTATAATTTTGTCTTTTTGTTGGGTGTTTAAGATAATATTCGAAATATTAATTTTATAGATGAAAGCGTTCTTTGTTATTTTGTTATTGGTATTATTCATTAATAATACATTTTGCAATGCATCAGAAAAAGTAATAAATGAAAATAGAATTTGTTCCAGACTATCAAACGAAGGATTTGAGAATGTTGCCGTTCTAATTGAAAAAGAAACAATCTATATTACACTTGAAAATAGAATATATAGAAATGAATCAGAAGGAATTATTAAAGCAATAGATCATATCGTTGAATTTTTAAGTAAAACAAATAAATTAATTCTTATTACTCAAAAATATGGTATTCCATTTTTAAAGATAAATATGGTTGTGGAAGATTATATTAATTTTAAAATAGGGAAAATAAGTATAAATGATTTTCTTAATTCATTTGATATTTCAATTTGCAATTCTGAATCTGAAAAAATTCATAGCATAGAAAAAGTAAATCGAACAAGTGGAAAGTTTGAGTTAGTAATTGAACCGCAAATAAAATTTATGTTTGGCGATTATGCTGCTCCGTTTAAAAACAAATTAGATATTTTACCATCACTCGAAGCATCGCTTTGGAAAGGAATGAATGCAAAATTTCAGTTTGTTTTACCATTATGGAATTATGATTATTCTGAGAAATATGATTATTCAAGATTTGGCTTGTTTACAATAAACCAAACTTTTAGATTGCCCTGGAAATTCTTTTCAAATTTTACCTTAGGATATTTTACTCAGAATCAATATGGTTATGAATTCGAAATCGGGAAGTATCTCCTTAATGGCAGCTTATTTTTGCAAGCTAATTATGGAAAGACCGGTGTTTTAAGTTATGTAAAAAATGGATATTCTGGCTTTTACAATGATTTTTACAAGGAATCTACTATAGAATTTACAGATATGTATTATAATAGTTGGAATGCTAGCATAGAATTTACTGAAAAAAAATACAATTTACATGTAAATATTGCTTATGGAAAATTTCTGTACGAAATGAAATCGTGGGAGATAAATGTTTTTCGTCAGTTTAATGAAGTTAAACTTGGATTGAGATCGCTGCTAATGGATGGAGGTGGAAAAAATTTCGGATTTAATATTTGCATTCCACTTTACCCAAGAAAGTATGCTGGCAACCAGGTATTTAGGCTAAGGACTTCTGAATATATTAGCTATTCTTATCTTGCCACTCAAGATATTATATACAAATATGAAACACAAAATAGGCATAATGATATATATGGTTTGATTAATCCAATAACAATAAAAAATCAAATAGTTGATTATTTAAAAAAAATACGTATTTTTACGACTGATTAATAAATAAAATTTTAGAAGATGAAAAACAGAATTACAATTTTAGGACTTGCATTATTCTTTGGAATATTGATGACATTTCAATCATGTGAATTTGCAAAAGTTGAATCACCTGAAATAGATCCGACATCAAATATTGAATTTGAAAATACAATTTCCGGATTTGTTAAAACAGCAAGCAGCGAAGAAGTAGTTTCAGATGCAAAAGTTTATGTTGGTGATGTATTAGTTGCATTAAACGAAGAAGGTAAATTTTCATATTCTACAAAAAGTATTGAAATTGGAAGCTACATTATTGTTACAGCCGATGGATATATTGAAAGTAAAATAGCAATAGCAAATCAATTTGATAATTCATTATCATTCCATTATGACTTTTACTTAACAGAAAAACAAAGCATACAATCAATTAATGTAGATGATGGTGGTATGCTTCAATTTGATGGTGGTGAAGCTGAATTACCAGCTGATAATAACATTACCGTAAATAATAATCCTGTTGAAGATATTGAAATATCTATCACTCCATTAGACAAAAAAACAACATATGGGAAATTTGTTGATGGAGCACCAGTTCAAATGTTTAATTTTGAGCCACATGGAGCGGTTTTTGAAAAACCATTGGTTATTACCTTCCAGGCAGATTATATTGATGATGGATCAAATCTAAAATATGTAGTGTTGAATGAAGAGACCAATATTTGGGAAGTTCAGACAAATACTGTAAGTTTTGATCCTCAAACAAAAACTGTCAGCGTTGAAGTGTTTCATTTCTCAGGTGGAGGTATTATTGACCCAAATATAGATGTTAGCCTTGATACCTTACTATCAAGCATTCGTAAGACTGAATTGTTATCAAATTGTGATTGCCCGTCAACTCCTCAAATGAAAGAGTTTTGGTATGATTATGTATTACAACTATCATTTGGTGCAGACAATGAAGCTACTTGGACAGAACTTCAAACACTTGGAATATTTGCCCAATTAGGTATTCCATATTCTCAAAGTTTAGTTGACGGACAAACAATAATTGGATTTGCATTTTTCCCTTTAATGGGATGTACTGCTATTGAGATGAAATTGTATTCAACTTACAGAGAAATAAAAGGAACATATACCTTTAATGGTGAGATCAAAACATTTCATTTGATATATAATTACGGTTTTTCTGTAAGCCCAACATTTGATGTTTGTCCTGTATGGTCGGGATGCCATCAAGGGTGTTAAATAATATTCTAAACTAGAAATAAAAAGGGAGTGAAAATAATTCATTCCCTTTTTAGTTTAAGAAATTCTAAGTATGCAAAAAATTGTTATAATATTTTTATTATTAGTTTCATCCATAGAATTTTTTGCTCAAACAACTGGGGAAAGAAATATTCATTATTCTCCCTCAACAACTGGAAATATTGGTTTAGTGATGATCCCGACAGCTCGGTTTGCTCGGGATAAGGAAGTTATTTTTAGTATTAACAGTTTGTCAAAGAACCATGCTTTTTTACCAAACAAGGAAGAGAAAATTGGCGAAAAACTTTATTCAGTAAGTGTCAATTTTTTACCATTTGCCGAAATTATTGCTACTGTTACACGTCCGGATAATATTGAAGATGTTTTGTGGGGTGTTGGAGACAGGTCTATTAAAGGAAGGCTGAAAATATTATCTGAAAGAAAATATATTCCTGCATTTGCAATCGGACTTCATGACGTTTTCTCAGCAAATCATTATCAAAGTGCAGCTTATATAGTTTGCTCAAAAGAAGTTGCAGTTTCTAAAACAATGATTATTGACAATCATATTGGATATGCTGCAAACTTGTTAAATTCTCCATGGAAAAATATTGAGTTATTTGAAAACTCTCAGCCTTTTCTATCCGGATTGTTTTTCGGAACTTCACTATATTATAAAAACTTAGCATTGATGTGCGAATATGATTCTGAAAAGTTTAATTCAGCAATTTCAATATTGTTATTTAATCACTTTGGTTTTCAGCTAAAAACAATAGGATTTAATTCATTGTCTTTTGGCTTAAATGCAAGGCTAATTCTTGGTGAACCAATTAGCATATTTTAATATTTTGTATAATTATGAAAAAAAGACATGTATTTGTAATTGTAGCTTTATTGATAAATACATTTTTATTTGCTCAAAAATACAATCCACTTCAAAAACCAAATACATATCAAAATGTTGATAATCCGCTTTACTGGAAAAATAGGAAACCAATAGAAGGGTACTGGCAGCAGGATGTTCATTACAAAATTAAAGCAAGATTAGATGAAGAAACTGATATCGTTTATGGTGAAGAAATACTTAAATACACAAACAACTCACCACACGAATTGCATCATGTATTCTTTCATTTATATCAACAAGCTTTTCAACCTGGATCGTATGCCGACAATCAGTTGAAAAATGTTGAATATTTCAGACAATATGGAAGCTATGAACAACAAAAACTTGGTTGTATAATAGAATTTGTTAAACACGACAACAAAATTCTGAAAACAGAAATAGACAATACAATTATTAAAGTTTTCCTTGAAAAGCCATTAAAATCGGGTGAAACTATTGAATTCAATATCAAATTTAAAGCATATTTCGAAATAGATACGGAATGGCGAAGAATGGGAGTATATAAAGTTCAAAATTTTAAACATTACAATGGTGGTCATTGGTATCCACGGATTGCTGTATATGATATGAAATTTGGCTGGGCTACCGATCAACATTTTGGCAAAGAGTTTTACGGCGACTTCGGAACATACGATGTTGAACTAACTTTAGCAAGCAATTTTATTGTTGAAGGAACAGGTTTTTTGACCAATCGAGCAGAAGTTTTGCCCGACGATTTAAGAAAAAAATTAGATATTTTAAATTTTGTAAACAAGCCGATAGGCGAGGCACCATCAGAAATAATCCCATATGAAAAAGGAAAAGTGAAAACCTGGATTTTCCATGCTGAGAATGTTCACGATTTTGTGTGGACTGCCGACCCTACCTACAGAATTGATGAAAAAGAATGGAATGGTATAAAAGCCATTGCTTTGGTTCAGGAACAAAATACTGCAAATTGGACTCAAGCTGCAAAAACTGCTATTGACGTGATAGAAATGTTTTCAAAAAAATTTGGCATGTATAATTATCACAAAGTAATTGTTGCTGATGCGCGTCAAGGTATGGAATATCCTATGATTACATTGGATAGTGGTTCTGATCCTAATCATCAATTGTTTGCACACGAAATTGGCCATCAGTGGTTTTTTGGGCAAGTTGGCTCCAACGAAACCTATCGAGGATTTCTCGACGAAGGATTCACTCAGTTCTTAACAGTTTGGGCATTGCAAGAGTTTAAAAATATAGGGATTGAAACAAAAAACTTTAACAGTGATGAACTTAAAAATAAAAATTTCAAAGAATACACGCCTAGATTTGAGTATGTGTATGAAAGATATTTAAAAAAGGCAATAAGAAATGAGGAGGGCACTCTAAATTCTCATTCCGACGATTTTGACTCTTGGCCAGAATATCGCGTAGTTTATCGAAAAGGAGCAACAATGTTGTTCAATCTTCAATATGTTTTAGGTGATAGTTTGTTTTTTGAATCGATGAATTACTATTTCGAGAAATGGAAGTTTTGTCATCCATATCCAGAAGATTTCCGCAAGGCAATTATTGAATTCACACAAGTCGATTTAAATTGGTTTTTTGACGAATGGTTAGAAACTTCTAAAATTATTGATTATGCAATAAAATCTGTTAAAAGATTGAAAAAAAACGACAATTACATTGTGAAGTTTAAAAGAATTGGCGAAATGCAAATGCCAATAGACTTTTCTGTGATAGCAAAAAGCGACTCGACATATAATTTCCATATTCCAAATACATGGTTTGTGAAAGAAACAGATGCTACAGTTTTACCAAAATGGTTTGGTTGGAGAAAAATTCAACCAGAATATTATGCAAAAATTACAGTTCCATCTGGGATAAAAAATATTAAAATCGACCCAAGCTTAAGATTAGCAGATATCAATATGTTAAACAATACCAAAAAATTTCCAATTAAATATTTTTGGAGAACTCCATATAGCAATACAGATAATTGGACAAAATATATGTTTTATGTTTCCCCCGATGTTTGGTATAATGCAATAGATGGATTTCGCTTTGGGCTAAATTTGCATGGCGATTATATGAAATATTTACATAAAGTTGATTTCACAATTTGGTATAATTCTCATTTGGCTATACAAAAAAAACTATTCGATGAAAATCTGAAATACGAAAAAATTTCTTACAAACTTTCTTATTCCACCGGTTTAAACAAATATTTAGATCAAACTACTTTTAATGTAAATGCCTTATATTCTGAAGGTTTAGAAAGTTATTCTATTAGTTTTATTAAGAAATTTAATTCAAAGCAAAAGGTCTATTTCCTTTTAAAATCTATGATTCGAGAAGAATCTCAAGATATTGCATATCTGATTTATCCGAAAGATTGGGGGGCAGGAAATTATAACAATACTGTGAATTTTGGTTTTGAAATAAATAAAAAATACAAGAAAAGTAAATTAATCTATAATTTCTATTTTAAAACTTCAGCATTAAGTAGCGACTACAATTTTACTTTTGCTTCATTTTCAACTAAATATTATAAAGAAATAGGAAAGTTTGATTTGTCGAATCGAACATTTTTTCAATTTGGATTTGGAACGAATTGGGCAAAAGAGTCTTCTTTATATCTTGCAGGTGCCAATCCGGAACAATTGACAGATAATCAATTTTTCAGATCAGTAGGCTATTTCGCTCACGATTGGTATGGCTTCGGAGATCAGACAAATCATATTCATAGTGGAGGTGGCTTAAACCTTCGTGGGTACTCTGGCTATTTTGCAAACTATGAATTAAGTAATGGAGATATTAAGCAAACATATTTTGGTTCAACTGGGGCTTCCACAAGTTTTGAATTAGATTTTGATAAATTAATTAAATCTAATTCAACCATTATTAGAAATTTTATAAAATTCGATACTTATCTGTTTTCCGACATAGGAATCATTAACTATAATGAGCCAGAAGAGGCTCTAAAATTTGCTGATATTAGAGTAGATGCAGGAATTGGAGCCGATTTGAAATTTTATTCAGAGTCAAGTTCAGCTCCGTTAATTCTACGTTTTGATGTTCCAATATTTTTGAACCACCCTTCGTATGAAGATAATGATTATATAACATACCGTTGGCTAATCGGTATTGGACGAGCATTTTAATATAGCCTGAGTTAAACTAAAAAAACCGTAATAATAAATTACGGTTTTTTTGTTTTTAAGTAAAAAATATTTTATATTTCTATTTCAATCATTTTAAATGGAATTTTAATAATTGATTGATAATCATCGCCAGCTTCAAGCATGTCTTCATCATCTTCTTCGTAATGCCAATTTATACATACACTTTTGCCATTATTAAAAATCGACTCTAATTTTTTAAATACATCCAGAATACATTTCGATGAACTTGTATTAAAATATTCCAATTGGATATTTACATTGGTTTCATCTTGTGGATTTTTTGCATACCGGTCAAGCCAATCAATCAATGGGTTATAGAATTCAATCGAATTTTCCGGTATAGATCTACCTTTTATTTCCACCAAGCCTAATTTGGCATCGAATTTAATACTTGGTGTTTTAGGTGTACCGATTAATGAAATTTGCTCCATATATTAAACATAAAAAAATTAATTATCTATTGAAAGCTTAATATCTAAGCTGAAGAAAAAATAATCTTTGTTATAGTCATGAAAATTATACTCTAGCTTATTTCCTGTACGTCTTGCAATATCAATTAATCCAAGACCACCACCGCCTTTGTCGGTATATTCTTCATTTCCTAAAACGTATTTATACAAATTCTTCCTCTCAATTTTGTCAAGAGAATTAACTTGATCCATTCTGTCTTTTAATAACTTTTTCTTTTCGACTTTTAAAAAATTCCCTGAAGATATTTTGAAAGAGTTTTCGGTTTTTGAAAGAACAAAAATACCAAATCTTTTATCCATCTTATTTTCATCTTCAGGAGCATCATCAATATGATGATAAAGGTTCTGTAAACTTTCTATGACAATATTAAAAACTTTTTTTATTATGGTAACTTTTACTTTAGTTTCGTATAATTTTTCTTCTATCGAACTAAGTACAGAATTTATTGAATCTGTAGAAATACTCCCTTCGTATGAAAAGAGAATTTCTCCATAATTCTTTTTTTTGTACCAATCATGAACATTTAAATTCATAACAGAATAATCAGTTACATAACAATTTATCAGATGACAAATATATGAATTTTTTTATTAAAATAACTAAAAAATCATATACAAAAATATAATCAAATAAATGTTAAATATGTAGATTTTAGATGAAAATAATGCAATTTATTAATTTGCAAAAATTCAAGCTGAAAATTTGAAGTAGGAATCGCGGTTTAGGTTTTAAATTGAAATCATAAAAAAATCCGCAATCTTTAGAAAGCGGATTTTTTAATGAATTTATTCTGAAAAGTCCATTTTGCTGAACCTTTCATAATTTTTATGCCTAAATTTCGCATTCTCCTCGGCAGCTTTGAATAATTCTTCTGCCTCTTTCGGGAAAGCTTTTTGCAATGATGTATATCTTACTTCACCAGCCAGAAAATCTTGGAATTTACTCCAATTGGGTGGTTTAGAATCGAGGATGAATGGATTTTTTCCTTCTTTTTCCATTTCAGGATTATATCGGTAATTAGTCCAATATCCAGCTTCAACTGCTCTTTTTTCTTCGCTTTGTGTTCGTGTCATTCCACCTTTCAAACCATGAGCAATACAAGGAGAATATGCAATTATCAATGATGGTCCCGGATATGCTTCAGCTTCTTTTATTGCTTTCAAACATTGGTTTTGATTGGCACCCATAGCTATTTGAGTTACATATACATAACCATAAGATATTGCCATCATTCCAAGGTCTTTTTTCCTGATTTTCTTTCCTGAGGCTGCGAATTTTGCAACTGCTCCAACTGGTGTTGATTTAGAAGCTTGTCCGCCTGTATTTGAATATACCTCTGTATCTAGAACTAAAATATTTACATCTGCTCCAGATGCTAAAACATGGTCTAATCCGCCGTATCCAATATCATATGCCCAACCATCGCCACCAAAAATCCATGTCGATCTTTTCACAAGGTATTGTTTCAAGGCAAGAATTTCTTTACTGATTGTGCTATTTTCATTTTCTAAGATTGAAACAACTTGTGCAGAAGCTAATTTAGAATTTGCTGCATTGTTTTTATTTTCAATCCAACTCGTGAAAGCTTCTTTTAGCTCTTCTGAAATGCCATTATTTAAGGCTTTTTTCATTTTCATTTCAATTCTTTCGCGTAGTTTGTCGCTTGCGAGAGACATTCCATAGCCATATTCTGCATTGTCTTCGAAAAGAGAGTTTGCCCAAGCAGGACCTTGTCCTTTGCTATTTGTACAATATGGTGTTGAAGGAGCAGATCCTCCATAAATTGACGAACAACCTGTTGCATTTGCAATTGTCATTCTATCGCCATATAATTGGGTAATAGTTTTTACGTAAGGAGTTTCACCGCAGCCTGCACAAGCTCCTGAAAATTCAAATAGCGGTTGTGCAAATTGGCTATTTTTTACATTTTTCTCTTTTGGTACAACTTCATCTTTATATCCAACTTTGTGGTGCATATATTCCCATCTTTCGATTTCGGAATCTTGTGTTCCAAGTGGCTTCATTTCAAGAGCTTTTCCTTTTTTATTTCCAGGACAAACTTCAACGCAGTTATTACATCCTGTACAATCGAGAACACTAACTTGAATTCTGAATTGATACTCTTTTGTAGCTCCCATACCTTTTAAAGTTTCAGTATTTTCAGGAGCATTTTTAAGTTCTTCGTCTGTAAGTAAAAATGGTCTGATTACAGCATGAGGACATACATAGGCACATTGGTTACATTGAATGCAATTTTCGCTTATCCATTCAGGTACATTCACTGCTATTCCACGTTTTTCATACTGTGTTGTTCCAGCAGGAAATGTTCCATCTTCTCTACCATTGAATGCACTAACCGGCAAGGAATCTCCTTTCAGACTATTGATAGGTTCCATAATATTCCTGATGAAATCTGGAATATTTCTCTTGTCAATTTCTTCTTTGTCTTCAAGATTTTTCCAATCTTCAGGTATTTCTATTTTTACAACATCGCCTCCTTTGTCAACAGCTGCATAATTCATTTTCACTATATGCTCACCTTTCAAACCATACGATTTTTCAATAGCTCCTTTCATTTCGGCTACTGCCGATTCGTACGAAATTACATTTGAAACCTTGAAAAAAGCAGATTGCATAATTGTATTTGTTCTTTCGCCAAGACCTATTTCACTTGCAATTTTTGTAGCATTAATTATGTAGAAAGAAATATTTTTTTCAGCCATGAATTTCTTCATATGTACTGGCAGCCTGTCTTTTGTTTCTTCAATGTCCCAAATGCTATTAAGTAGAAATACTCCATTTTCTTTCATACCTTTTAGCATATCATATTTGTAGATATATGCTGGAACATGGCAAGCAACAAAATCGGGATTATTTACAAGATAAGTCGATCGAATAATTTTATTGCCAAATCGAAGGTGAGATGTTGTTATTCCTCCAGATTTTTTAGAATCGTAAGCAAAATAAGCCTGAACATATTTATCAGTAGAATCACCAATAATTTTTATAGAGTTTTTGTTAGCTCCAACTGTTCCGTCAGAACCTAATCCATAGAATTTTGCTTCGAATGTTCCTTCCGGAACGGTTATCACATCTGGAAGAATTGGCAATGATGACATCTTAACATCATCGACTATGCTAATAGTGAAATGGTTTTTTGGATTATCTAATTTCAAATTATTATAAACTGAAACAATATCAGATGATACAGTGTCTTTCGAACTAAGACCATATCTTCCACCGACTATTATAGGAGCATTTTCTTTATTGTAAAAAATATCGCGTATGTCAAGATACAAAGGTTCGCCATTTGCACCAGGCTCTTTTGTTCTGTCAAGTACAGCTATCTTTTTTACAGTTTTTGGAAGTGCCTGCATCAAATGTTTTTCAGAGAAGGGGCGATATAGGTGAACTACAATTACACCGACTTTTTCGCCATTTTGATTCATATATTCAACTACTTCTTTTATTGTTTGGGTAACCGATCCCATTGCAATAATGATATTTTCAGCATCTTCTGCACCGAAATAATTGAAAATGTGATATGGACGACCTGTCATTTTTGTAATTTCCTGCATAAGTTCTTCAATCATATCAGGAATTGGATCGTAAAATTTTGAAATTGCTTCTCTTGCCTGAAAATATATATCAGGATTTTGAGCAGTACCACGAGTAACAGGATTATCTGGATTTAGAGAGTTATCTCGGAATTTTTGAAGAGCTTCGAAATCTACAAATTGTTTTAAATCTTCTATTGATAGCGCTTCAATTTTCTGTACTTCGTGCGAGGTTCTGAAACCATCGAAAAAGTGAAGGAAAGGTATTCTGGATTTTATTGCTGCAATATGAGCCAATCCTGCAATATCCATTATTTGCTGCACGCTTCCTGTAGCGAGCATTGCAAAACCTGTGTTTCTGGCAGCCATAACATCGCTATGATCTCCAAAAATTGACAATGCCTGCGATGCCAAACTTCTTGCACTTACGTGAAAAACTGCTGGAAGCAGTTCGCCGGAAATTTTATACATGTTGGGTATCATCAGCAATAATCCTTGCGAAGCAGTATATGTACTGGTGAGAGCACCTGCCTGCAATGAGCCGTGAACTGCTCCCGATGCACCGCCTTCCGACTGTAATTCAGAAACTAAAACGGTTTCACCAAACATATTTTCTTTCCCTGCGGCTGCCCACTCATCAATATTTTCTGCCATATTTGAGGAAGGTGTAATAGGATAAATTGCAGCAACTTCGCTAAACATATATCCAATATACGAGGCAGCATAGTTACCATCGCATGTTATAAAATTCTTTTTATTTGCCATTTTGTATATATTTAATTAAACAAATTTTTCTCTAAAATTTTGCACAAAATTAGAACAAATTATTTAATAAATATATGTTGTTTATCATATATTAATCTTTAAACAAGATTTATTGTGGGTGTGATTTTATTTCGATCTTATAGCTTTAATAATAAGCAAATTGTGTGTATTGTAGAGCAATAGTAATTAGTAATTATTTTGCTAAATATCTAAATTAATTTCTGAAAATATCATAAGCCTCAAAACCTAAATAATAAATTACAACATAAAGCAGAAACTTCTTGATTTTTGTACAAATTTCGAAAGAATATTTGTTAATAGTTTTTATTATTCAATGTAAGAAATGCTATGTTTAGTCAAATATTTATATTGTAATTGGTTTTTAGGGCGTAATTTGAGTTTAAGAAGATAAACTTACTTTATGATTGAATAATGGAAGATACGATTTCTAATTTACAAAATAAAATTGCAATCTTAGAAAAGGAGGTGCAAACTTTACAAAATCAGTGCAAAACTCTGCAATCTGAAAAGGAAACTGCAATTGTCCAAAGTAAACAAAAGACACTTTTTTTGGCAAACATTTCTCATGAAATTAGAACTCCTTTAAATACTATTTTAGGATTTTCCGATCTTTTGTCAAAAGACAATATTTCTCCCGACGATCGAAAAGAATTTTCTGTTTGTATAAACGAAGATGGGAAAATGCTATCAAAATTGATCAATGACATAATTGATATTGCAAAAATAGAATCAGGTCAATTTGAGGTGAAGGAAAAGATTTGCGATTTAAATAAAACTTTAAAGGAGATTTATTCAACTTTTCAAAAAAACTTGCCGAAACTCAAAAAGGAAAATATTGTAATAAAACTGAACATCCCGAATAGAAATACAATAATTAGTATTGATACTCAGCGTATTAGACAAATTGTTTTTAATTTAATAACTAATGCTTTAAAATTTACAAACGATGGAAGCATAGAGTTTGGATATTCTTTCGATGTGCTTCAAGAAGGTGAAAAACAAAAAATTGCTATTAATTTTTTTGTGAAAGACACCGGTATTGGAATTCCTGAGCATGTAGGCAATAAAATTTTCGAAAACTTTAGTCAGGTTAAACCAACATCGTCAAAAGAATTTGGCGGAACAGGCTTGGGTTTGTCAATTGCACGCCGCATAGTTAAATTGCTTGGGGGAAATATTTGGTACGAATCAAAAATAAATGAGGGAACAATATTTTACTTTTCGATTCCTTATAATCCAGTATTGAAAGAGACTTCAAAAAATATTTCTAAACAAAAAATCGAATCTTTCGACTATAAAGGAAAAACAATATTGGTTGCTGAAGATGAGGAGGCAAATTACTTCCTGTTAAAGTCTATATTTCAGAGAGTTAAAGCAGAAGTAGTATGGGCAAGAGATGGACAAGAAGCTATTGATATTTTTAATAGCGAAACAAAATTTGATATGATTATTATGGATATTCAAATGCCAAATGTAAGTGGATCTGAAGCTACAAATGTAATTAAAAACAAGGATGACACTGTGCCAATTATTGCGCTAACTGCCTATGCACCTTTAGAATATGAAGATGATTTGTTGAAGGTGAAATATGACGGATTTTATACAAAACCAATAACTCCTATTAAATTTTTGAATTATATAAACGAGTATTTCTGAGAAGGTTCAGTTTTTATCGAAATGAAAAAATGTTTGAATAATTCTCATTAATTTTTGAAAATTCTCTATTCAAAATATTGATAATATTATCTAAAGATTGTTCAGAAAATCGTGCTGAAAGAAGAAATTTGTCATTAATGTCCTGATTAACTATTATTTCTTTTTTATATGCTTTTTCAAGATCATCTACAATTTTATTAATTGAAGCTTTTTCGAAAACAAATTTTTTGGTTTTCCACGATAAGAAGTTTTTGTCTTCGTTTATGCTCTTTTCTATCACATTTATAGACTTTTTCAAGCTAGCTTTTTCGCCAAATTGCAGATAAACTTTTTGAGTATTTAAATCGTCTTTTTTATCAAGAAATAATACATTTCCGGTAGCAACAATTACTTCAATCTCGTCTTTTTCTTCAAAGGAATTTATGCTAAAAGAAGTTCCATGCACTTCAATAATTGCATTCGACAATTGAACTTGAAATGTTTTTACGCCTTTTTTTATATCGAAAAAAGCTTCGCCATTTAAATGAACTTTCCGCATTTTAGAAAAATCATTCTGATATTCAATTTTGGACTTTGAATTTAGAAAAACTACAGAACTATCGGGCAAAACAACCTCTTTAGTTATTTCGCTACTGTTTTCTATCACCGTAATTCTATTGTTTGTTGCAATGTCGTCTTTCAGAAAATGCCAAATTCCAATTCCTAAAACAAATACCGCTGCTATTCTGAAAAAATAGAATTTCCATGATACAAATTCTTCATTATTTGCATGAGAAGTATGGTTTTGAGTTTTTGATTCAGTTTTTTTGAGATTTACATTAAACTTGTCCCAAATTTCATTTATTGATTCTTTTTTATTATATTTCTGAATGTCAGGATTATCCCATATTTTTTTTACTCCTTCGAAAAAATCCTCGTTTGCTTTATTTTGTTTTTTCCAATCTAATACTTTACTGTTCTCAGAATCAGTGGTTTCTTGAGCCAGAAATCTAATTATTATATCACTATCCTTAAAATTTTCCAATTTGTTATTTTTTATTCGACAAAATATATGACACTATTTAAATTCTTTACCCTACAAAATATATTTTAATTCTTTCATAAATAATCGATTTCCTATCCAATTTGTAGTTAAAAATTATCTATTTAGTTTTTTCCTGAGAATTTTAAGTGCTTTAGAAATCTGTGCTTCAACGGTTTTTACCGAAATGCCTCGCTTTTCTGCAATTTCGTTATATTTTAGAAATTCAAACCGGCTTTGTTCAAAAATTTCTCTGCATTTTTTGGGTAAACTATCGATGGCATTTTGAATTTTTTTCTCAAGTTCAGGTTCGTAATAGTTGTCAGGAGGATTCAGTTCCAGTTCTTTTAAAACATTGAAATGGAATGATTTATACTTATTTTCAATTTTTTCATGATTCAGAAAATTTATTGAAAAATTGTGAGTTGCTTTGAAAAGATAAGCTTTTAGAGAAGTAGTAATTTCAATTTGTTCTCGTTTTTCCCAAAGTTTCATGAAAACATCTTGGGTAATTTCCTCTGCAATTTCGTAACTTTTTACAAATTTTTTAGAGTATAAACACAAAGCAAAGTAATACATCTTAAAAACTTGCTCGAAATATTCTTCTTCTCCAAGTTTAATTTTATTTAATATGAATTTTTCAGATGTTTTCACAAATATTCAATTGGTTTTATTAATTTATTGAATAAATACCTTAAAAAATCCTAATAAACTAAATTAAAATTAGTGGTATCGAATGCTTTTATAAAAAAATCATTGGAAAAATTAGAAGGATTTCCATTTTCGTTTACAAACCAATCGATAGTGATATTTTGATTCCCGTAGGTTTTACAAACTACATATTCATCAACCTCATTTCCGGTATATTTGTGGTCTGTGTTGTTGCAACAATCATTGCAATTTAGTTCTGGTTTGCTAAAATTATATATAAGAATATCAGTAGTATTGTTTGGAAATGTATTTTCGATATGCAATTTTATAAATCCTTCGGGGTACATTTCGTATCGCTTAAAGTATTCCGAATTGCTTATTATATCACTATTAAACTCTTCACTAAAATTGAAATAATTATTTTTCTCGAACTCTAATTTGTATGCAGGAACGTATGAAACAGGCTGTGAGAAAGAGAATTCACCGTGTTGGTTGGAAGTTGTAGTTTCTACTAACTGAAAATTTGAGCTATAAGCCCCGGATTCGATTTTTTGGCAATAAAGATTAACTGTAACATCCTCCAATTCTATTTGATGATTAGGATCTTCGATGGTTCCTGAAATTGAAATATAATTATTCTTATCTGTACAAGCATCTATTAATAATATGATAAGCAGTAATTTGAATGGAAAAATAATTTTATTTTTCATAATATGGATTTTTATTGGGATTAATAATATCAAAAATAAATTGTCGGTGCATTAATTATTTTCAGTTATGCCATTTTTTTGAAAAGTGAGTTTTTTTTGTATTGAAAATGAGTTTAAATAATTACTATTAGCTGCCTTATAATGAGTTATTTAAGAAATTCAAAAGTTCAGAAATAAGTGGCTTTTTATTTTCACTAAGTTCATCGAAATATTCAGAAATTTTTTCAATGGATTCTTCAATTTCAAATGTGTCAAAGCAATTTTTATTGTTTTCGATAACGGTAAATGCTTCGATAGCGATATCAAGACTATCGTTTAACACAATGTCAATAAATACATTAAGGTAGTCGTAGAAATCAATTCCTGATTGCCAACAAGCAGAAACCAGCATTTTTTTTATTTCATTATCTGAATTATTTTCTAATGCATCTATGTAAAAATTTACTGCCGAATCGGTTTTTACATCGCAAATTAAATTAAAAACCATATTTTTTATTGCATCTTCATTAGTGGTTTTCAGTAGTTTGAACAATTCAGGCATATATTCAATGTTTGCACTTTTGCGAATGGAGTTTATAGCTTTTGTTACCGATTTCTGGTTTTGTGAAAATAAATCACTTATAATTTGTGCAGAGGTTTTAAGTTTTGTCATAAAAATAATAACTGTTGAGATTATCCTAAATAGCTCTTTAACATTTTATTACGAGCAGTTGATCTAAGTTTTTTTATAGCACGTTCTTTTATTTGGCGAACTCTTTCTCGTGTTAATTCAAGCTCATCTCCAATTTCCGAAAGTGTCAAAGAAGTTTTTCCAAACAAACCGTAATACGCTTTTATTACAAAAGCTTCTCTATAAGTAAGATTTGAAATAGCTCTTTCAATTTCTTTTTGCAACGATTCGTTAAGTAAATTTTTATCAGGACTTATAGAATCTTTACTAAGTAAGACATCGTACATATTTGCATCTTCTTCCTTCGAAATTGGTGCATCCATTGAGACGTGACGATTGCTGATTCTTAGGGCATCTCTCACACTTTTTGGAGCAATTTCTAATTCTTGTGCAATTTCTTCGTGCGTTGGATCTCTCTCAAATTTTTGTTCTAAATTCGACAATGTCCTGTTTATTCTATTTATAGAACCAATTTTGTTTAGAGGTAGTCTTACAATTCTGGCTTGCTCAGCAAGGGCTTGTAAAATCGAATGTCTGATCCACCAAACTGCATAGGAAATAAATTTAAATCCACGAGTTTCGTCAAAACGATTTGCCGCTTTAATTAAACCTAAATTCCCTTCATTTATTAAGTCTGGAAGGCTAAGTCCTTGATTTTGATATTGTTTTGAAACGGAAACAACAAATCGCAAATTTGCTCTTACAAGTCGATGCAATGCAGCCGAATCGTTTTTTCTAATTCTTTTTGCTAACTCTACCTCTTCTTCAACAGTAATTAATCCGACTTTACTAATATCTTGCAAATATTTATCGAGAGAAGGAGTGTCTCGATTGGTAACTTGCTTCAATATTTTTAATTGTCTCATTACTATATTTTTACAATGAATAATTTTTTCAGAAAACTGTCAAAAAAATGTACTATAAATATTTTAACTTAAATTTTAAGTTTTAAAGAAACTAAAAACTTTTTTATTAATAAAATGTTTATAACTATTTTGAAATAAAAATGCAATTTATTTTGCTTTTATAAAACAAAAGTATTACTATTGCAAAGAATTATCCAAATAGTTTTCGTAAGACAAGTTTTATTACATAACATTATCAATAAATTATATTGAAGTGTTAATTTGAAAAAAGAAAAAATTGTAGCGACTTTATTCTTTTTCAGTCAAGTATTTTATGAAAATGTAATAATTTATTACATTTAATATTAATTTAGAGTATGAAATTTAATACTTCAAACAAAAATATCAATCTGCCAAAAATCTATCACATGCCTTATTGTTAAGGTGTTAATGTTAAATTTAGCATTAAATAAACTTAAAAATTAAATTTGTAACTATGTATAATATTTTAGAGCTTAAAGAAAAAAAGATTCCTGAATTAAAAGCTATTGGGAAAGAATTGGGTCTCAGAGGCTTGAAAGATCAAAGAAAACAAAGATTAGTATATTTGATAATTGACAAACAAGCTGAAAATATGTCTTCGGGTGCTTCTCAAACCAAAGCTAAGGGTAAGAAAATTAAATCTGATGCACCTAAAAAACCCATTATTGAAACCATTGTAGAGCCTGAAATACAAGCAAATATTGAGAATGTTGAAACAGAAACCAAAAGTACTCCAAAGAGGAGTAGAAGGAAGAAAGAAAAACTAGAAAAAGGAACTGTAATTCAGGAAGATAAAAACGAAACTTCTTCTGAAACAGAGGTTTTAGCAAAAGAACAAATAAAAGAAACTCAAACGAAAATTTGGGACGAGGAAATCCCTTTGCAGGAAGAAATTCTATCAACAGATGATAAATTTAAAAGAAGAAGGCGTAGAACAAAGGTTAAAATTGATGTTTCAAGTTTAATTAAGGAACAAGGTTCTAAAACTCAAAAAAATGATGAGAAAACGCCTTTGAAGCCTGAAGTAAAAAAGGAAAATGAAATTGTAGATAAAGATGCTAAAAGTGAGGTTGTTAGCCCAAAAGCTGATTTAGCTAAAAACATCACAGAAAAAGTAGATGCTCCTGAAGAGACTGTAAAAGAGCAAGAAGTAGTAAAAGTTGAAAAAACTAAAACTAAAACTAAATCAAAAGAAAAATCGAGAGAAAAAGAAAGCTCTTCTGAAAATGCAAAACCTCAAAAATATGAAAAACACCAGAGAGGAGGAGATAGCGATTTTGAATTTGGCGGGATTGTTTCTAATTCGGGTGTTTTAGAAATTATGCCCGATGGATATGGTTTTATGCGTTCTTCTGATTTTAACTATCTGACATCGCCAGACGATATTTATGTATCTCAATCTCAAATTAAACTTTTTGGCTTAAAAACAGGTGATACAATTCACGGAATAGTGCGACCACCAAGAGATAACGAAAAGTATTTTCCACTTGTAAAAATCGATAAAATAAATGGTTGTGATCCGGATGTTGTTCGCGACAGAGTTCCATTTGAGCATTTAACCCCTTTGTTCCCTGATGAAAAATTCAACCTTACAACAAGAGGAAGGTCAAACTTATCAACTCGAATTGTCGATATGTTTTCACCTATAGGAAAAGGACAACGCGGACTAATTGTAGCTCAACCAAAAACGGGTAAAACTGTTCTTTTACAAGATATTGCGAATGCTATTTCGGCAAATCAACCGGAAGTTTATCTTATCATTCTCTTAGTTGACGAACGCCCGGAAGAGGTTACAGATATGGCAAGAAGCGTAGATGCCGAAGTTATATCCTCAACTTTTGACGAACCTGCAGACCGACACGTAAAGATTGCAAATATTGTTCTCGAAAAATCTAAACGAATGGTTGAGAGTGGGCACGATGTTGTAATTCTTCTTGATTCGATAACCCGATTGGCGAGAGCATATAACACTGTTTCGCCGGCTTCAGGGAAAGTTTTGTCAGGTGGAGTAGATGCTAATGCTTTGCACAAACCGAAACGATTTTTTGGAGCAGCCAGAAACATCGAAAATGGAGGTTCGCTAACAATAATAGCCACTGCCCTTACCGAAACTGGCTCAAAAATGGACGATGTGATCTTCGAAGAGTTTAAAGGAACCGGTAATATGGAACTTCAATTAGATAGAAAACTTTCGAACAAAAGAGTATATCCTGCCGTTGATATTGTTGCTTCGAGCACACGTAGAGAAGAATTGCTTCTCGAAGACGATTTCTTAAGCAAAATGTGGGTTCTCAGAAACTATTTGTCTGATATGTCGTCGGTTGAAGCCATGGAATTTCTGAGAGATAGATTAAGAAGAACAAAAACAAATGAAGAATTTCTAATTTCTATGAACGATAGATAAAAGATTTTTTTAAACAATATTTAAACTCTCGTATTATCTTAATACGAGAGTTTTTTTTTATAATGAAGGATAAATCAATGTGTTAGATAAAATCATTTTGATTTGGTATCCCTTGCCTGGATATAAATTTCCAATCTGATTTATGTTCAATTGAGGGGAGAAAATATTCCCATTCTCATCCTTTACTATTTCAACATCAGTTAAAATATTGCTTAACATATTTGCAATTGGTGCAGGGGTAGAATGTAAATAGGGTATAAATCTCCAACCTGTTTCAATAAAAATTGGAGTATTTTGAACATCCACTCTAGTACCAACAATTTGCAGATTTGTGGCAGAATTAGTTTTTATATTATATCCAGTAGTATTTAAAATATTCCCAATTTGATTTATTGTGTATTGCGGATAAAAAACCTTTCCATATTGACCTTTTATTAGCACAATATCACTTTCTATTGCCATAAAAACAGATTCTAAATTTAATTGATGCGGCTTTATATAAGTCGAAAAAATGCCCCAGTCAGCCGGCAAACTTATTTCCTGATTTTCGAAAGATAAGCTATTGCTCTTTTCAGGACTGGGATTGTGAAAAAAATACCAGTTTGTGTCAGCATCGGGAATTCTGCCAAATGATGTATCGGCAAACTGGATAGAAAAACTTATCGTATCTATTATTAAAGTATCAATTTCGGTAATATTATATAATCCAATTTGTTCACCGGTAGAACTTAGCTTAAAATTCAAATGATTATTGCCTTGAATAGTTTCATTGTCTGCCCATAGAATCAAAAAATCTTCAGCTTGAATGGTAGTTGAATTTGGCTGAGTTTCAGGAATTTGCCATTTATTTGGAATGCTAAAATCGTCAGTTATGTATAATCCACCTATATTTATAGGAATAGAATCGGCATTATAAATTTCAATCCAGTCTTCGAATTCTCCAAAATTGTCTGTTGTGTCCGAATTGTTTTTTGCCAAAAATTCATTTATATAAATATTTGAAAATGAATAAGAATGCTCAAATACTGCCGTAATTGATGTGTCGATAAAAAGCTCTATCGAGATAGTATCATTGTTTGAAATTCCTTCCCATTCTAAAAAACTATAGCCAGGATTTGGAATAGCTACAAGTCTCAAAGGGATGCTATCGAAATATAAACCAGAATCGGGGAAGCATGGAATTTCTACATCCTGAACTAAAACTTTCCCAGCCAAACTATCGGAAATATTGATTTTCAATTGAGACATTGTTGAAAGTGAAAATTTGTCGTTTATGTGCTGACGAACATTTGCAGCTCTGTTATTTGCAAATTCATACATTATATTTATATTTTCATTCCACTCTTGCTTCGAAGCGATTGATGCTCCTCCTGAAACGTTTTCCCATAGGGAGATGTGGCTTGGCATTGTACTTTCAATATTCGACTTCAGGCTATCAATTATTGAAATTACTCGTGTCGAATCAAAGCTTATGTTCATATGAGCTGCAAATCGTTGAATAAATTCATTTTTAAATTCATTAGAGTTGAGAAGTGCTGCAAATAGAAAAGTTGCAAGCGGTGGATTGTAGGGAAAATTACCTGCAAAAGTTGAAGCATGATCTAATGTGTTTGTAGTATCGCCTCCGGCTAAGCCAAAACCCCAATCCGTATCAAAAATAATCCATCGCCATTTTCCATCGGAAGTATTTGGTCGCCAATATTTTATGTTGTTCGCAGGCCAATCAAGATTATTGAAATAAATTTCAGCAATTTGATAATTAATATATTCATTAACATCCATTTGAGTTTTTATATAATCATAATTGGATTGGAGAAACAGATTATTTGTTCCCATAAAAGCAATCATACTATGATAATGTGAACGAGTTCCATTTATCACACCATTCAAGTTTTCCAACATGTCGAATTCGTTCAGCCCTAAATTGTAATTCGAAACAATATAATATTCATCATGCTTTTCGCGAAGATTGTATATTCCCCAAAAAATATTGTTTAAGAAAACTATGGAAGGTTTGTAGCTTTGATAATCAATATCCATTTGGTCTATTAAAAGTGTTTGCATCATCCCATCTCTAAACATTGTATAAAGGAAGTCGTTCCCACTATTTCGAAGTTTTAAATTCGTGAAGTTATTTATTGACTTGTGGTCAAAAAATTGGTAATTAAATCCAGTATTTTCATATTTTGCACCTGAATAAATCGAAAACGATTTTTGAATAAATAGTCGAGACATGCCCCCCGATATACTAATTCCTGCCTGTTTATTAATTATCTGCAATTTGTTTTCATCGAAGTATTCAATGTTAATCGGTCTCTTCCAATTTTTGCCAAAATTTGCTGTTTCAGGATTACCAAGAATATAATTTGGTCCTTCGGCGTATATTCCAAAATCGCTACTATACAAGTTTGAAGGATTTGTTGATATAGAAAAAACAGGCAAATCGAAATTTTCATTTATAAAATAAGTATGAGTTACAATCTTTCCAGGCAACTTTTCGACATTAATTACTCTTGCCCGAATTACTTCAGTTTGTGAAATTACAATCGGTAAATTATAAGTAGCAGAATTGGAGCTTGGAATTGAGCCATTTGTGGTGTATTTTATGATGTCAAGAGAATCACTCGAACTTAAAACGACATATTGCGGGGATGAAAAAAAGCCACCATTCAATGAAAAATTAACTGAGCTGGCTCTCACCGTATCACTATAACACAATGCGAAATTTGCAGCATCAGGAGTTGTAAGTCCAAAATAACACCATTCTTGTAAATTTGTAATTTTTCTGCCAAAAGAAATATCAGTCAATTGTTCACCAAAAGTTATTGAGTCAATTAAAACTCCGTTGCTGTCAAATAAAGCAAGTGATTCGCCTGCCCTACTTAGCTTAAAATTTGTATGAAGACTTGTTAGAACAGTGTCTTCATTGTCGGCATATATAAGTAAAAAATTATGAGCTTGAATTATTGTTTGAGATGGTATTTGCCATTTTTGGGCTTCGTTCAGATTATCTGTTATGAAAAATCCACTCAAGTCTATTGAATCATTAGTGGAATTGTAGAGTTCTATCCAATCTGAGTGCTCTTTGAAGTCATTATCAATAATATCGCTAGCATTCGAAGCCATAAACTCATTGATATAAATCGTTTGTGCCTCAATTTTTGTAAAATTTGATAGGATTATTAAAAATAATAATATAATATTTTTTAACATAAAACAGTTTATTTTTTCCAAATATACATTTTTCAAATAAAATCCTACATTTGTGAAAGTTAAATTTAAAAAATTTATTATGAAAAATATTTCAATAGTTCTGTTTTTAATGTTATCGTTTTTCTTGTCGGAAACAATTGTTTCTCAATCGGTGAATTTCTATGAAGGAAGCTGGGAAGAAGCACAAGAGGAAGCAGCAAATGTAAATAAATATATACTTGTTGATGCTTATACTGACTGGTGCAGTTGGTGTAAAGTGATGGATAAAAAAACTTTTTCCGATTCACTTACAGGAAGTTTTATTAATGCAAATTTTGTTTCATTCAAAATGAATATGGAGGAAGGAATTGGCATCAAGTTAGCTATAAAATACAGAATCACAGGTTATCCATCTTATATGTTTTTCAATAGCAAAGGAATATTAGTTTATAAATCGTCAGGTTTTCAGCCACCTGAAAAGTTTCTTGTTACGGTGAAAGATGCAATGGATGAAAAAAAACAGTTTAAGTATCCTGGCGATCCTAAAATGATTGATCTGGAACTTCCGGAATTTTACTATAATGCCTATAAAAAAGGTAAGGATAGAAAATGGCCATCGAGAGAAACTGTTTCCGAATTTCTCGAAACCCAGGAAGATCTTTTTTCCGAAAAAAACTGGACAATCATGTTTCGTTTAAATACCAACGATAAGTACACTAAATTTTTCCTCGAAAATCAGAAAAAATATGCCGAATTGTATGGCTGGAATGAAGTTAATTCTAAAATTGATAAAATACTTTATAAAAAAATTCAAGCAGCTATTAAAAACAAGGATAAAGAAAAATTAGATGAGGCACTTGTTTTTATTGATAAATATAAAACAGAAAACCCTGAGAATATTAAGTTTATCTATAAGAATCATTATTATGAAAAAATTGAGGACTTTGGAACTCTGATAAACTCAATTAATGAGATGATAGTTTTTTCCGGATTTGAAAATCACAGCAAAATAAATTCTTATTGCTGGAATATTTATGAAAATGTAGATGATAAGAGCATTGTTGAAGGTGCGGCGGAAATTATGAAAAGCATGATAAAAAAACATACGGAATATGCCTATGTTGATACATATGCAGCATTACTTTTTAAATCGGGAAATTTTAAAGACGCAACAAAATATGCTTTAAAAGCAATTGAAATAGGCAAAGCAAATGGCGAAAAAGTAGAATCGACCGAAGAACTTTTAAAGAAAATTGCTGAGAGTAGGAAATAGGATTTGTTGTTAGCTTTTGGCTATTTACTCCCCAAACTCAAAATTCTTTCTTCAAGGGTTTTTATCTTTTGCTCAGCGTCTTTCTGTTTTTTCAACTCGATATTTACGACCTTTTCAGGAGCATTCTCAACAAATTTTTTGTTGCTAAGTTTTTTGTTTACAGATGTAAGGAATTTTTTAGAGTATTCTAAATCTACTTCCAATTTCTTAAGCTCTTCTTCTGTATCGACGAGATTTCCAAGTGGCACATAAAATTCATTATTTTTTACTATAAACGAAATTGCACCATCAATTTTTTCGGTTGTGAAGTTTATATTTTCTAAGATGGCTGATTTTTGAATTATCGGATTAAAAGTTTTGTTATAACTATTTTCCTCAGTTTTTATCAACAATGATAATTTTTCTTTATTTGGAAGATTTTTGTCTTTTCTTATTTTTCGAATATTGGTGATAATCTCTTTAGTATCCTCAAATTTCGCAACAAACGAATTGTCATAGCTTTTTGCTTCCGGCATTTTTTCAATCATTATGCTTTCTCCGTTTTTTCTTTCCTCAATTAGTTGCCAAATTTCTTCACTAATAAAAGGCATAAATGGGTGCAAAAGTTTTAAAAGCTTATCGAAAAATCCTATAGTTGCAAAATAGGTTTTGCTATCAATTGGTTTTTGATATTGCGGTTTTATTAATTCGAGATACCATGACGAAAATTCGTCCCAAAATAGTTTATATACAAGCATAAGTGCATCTGAAAGCCTGAATTTTGAAAAATGCTCATCTATAAGTTTTATGTTTTTATTCAACTGATTTTCGAACCATTCGATAGCAATTTGTGCCGATTCGGGCTGTGGAATATTTTCGTCAATTTCCCAATTTTTGATTAGTCTGAAAGCATTCCATATTTTGTTCCCAAAATTTCTGCCTTGCTCGGTAAGGTTTTCGTTAAACAACAAATCGCCACCGGCTGGTGAACATAATAACATCCCAACTCTCACACCATCGGCGCTATATTTTTTTATCAATTCTAATGGATCTGGTGAATTTCCCAGAGATTTCGACATTTTCCTTCGCAAGTTATCTCGAACAATCCCTGTCAGATATACATTGCTAAATGGTTTTTTGCCAATATATTCGTATCCTGCAATTATCATTCTAGCCACCCAAAAAAACAAAATTTCGGGAGCAGTAACCAAATCGTTTGTAGGATAATAATACTTAATATCTTCATTTTCAGGATTTCGTATCCCATCGAAAACCGAAATTGGCCAAAGCCAGGACGAAAACCATGTGTCTAAAACATCATCGTCTTGCCGAAGGTCGTTTGCCGAAATTTCAGGATTTTCAATTCCTTGAGAAACAAGTTTTTCTTTTGCAAGAATCAGAGCCTCATCAATATTTTTTGCAATAACATATTCGTTACTATTTGGGAGAAAATATGCCGGAATACGATGTCCCCACCAAAGCTGCCGCGAGATGCACCAGTCTTTCACATTGTCCATCCAATGTTTATATGTGTTTTTGAATTTCGCAGGATAAATTTTCACATTATCGTTCATCACATTTTCAAGTGCGGGTTGCGAAAGTTCTTGCATTTTTAGAAACCACTGCATCGACAGTTTTGGTTCTATCACAGCATCGGTTCTTTCAGAAAATCCTACCTTATTTATATAGTCCTCAATTTTTAGGATTTTTCCGTTTTTCTCTAATTCTTTATAAACCAAATCTCTTGCTTCTGCTCTGTCTTTTCCGATAAAAATTTGGGCATTTTCATTGAGTGTCCCGTCATCGTTCAGAATATCAACAGTTTCCAAATTGTGTTTTATACCGATTTCATAATCGTTAATATCGTGAGCAGGCGTAATTTTTAATGCTCCTGTTCCAAATTCCATATCAACGTATTCGTCCAAAATAATTGGGATTTCTCTGTTAATTAAAGGAACAATTGCACGTTTTCCGGCAAGTTGTTTGAAGCGGTCGTCATTTGGATTTATGCAAACTGCTGTATCTCCGAGAATAGTTTCGGGGCGAGTAGTTGCAATTGTAATGTGCCCATCCAAGCCAACTATGCTGTAATTTATATAATAAAGTTTCGATTGAACTTCTCTATGAATTACCTCTTCGTCTGAAACGGCCGTCTGAGCAGATGGATCCCAATTTACCATTCTCACTCCACGATAAATTCTATCTTTTTTGAAAAGGTCGATAAAAACATCAATAACACTTTCCGACAGGTCTTTGTCCATCGTAAATTTTGTTCTGTCCCAATCGCACGATGCACCAAGCTTTTTCAACTGCTCAAGGATAATTCCACCATGTTTTTCTTTCCATTCCCAAGCATGTTTTAGAAATTCTTCTCTCGAAATATCGTTTTTCTCAATACCCATTTCTTTGAGTTTTGCTACAACTTTTGCCTCGGTAGCAATAGATGCGTGGTCGGTTCCGGGAACCCAGCAGGCATTGTATCCCAACATTCTGGCACGTCGTACCAAAATATCCTGAATGGTGTTGTTTAACATATGACCCATATGCAAAACTCCTGTTACATTCGGTGGTGGAATTACATTAGTATATGCTTTTCTTTCATCGGGTTTCGATTTGAAAAAACCTTGCTCCTGCCAGAATTTATACCATTTTTCTTCAGTTTTCGATGGCTCGTATTTAGTTGGAATATTCATCATTTTCTGCTTTGTAAATTCTAAAAGTTTGCAAAACTAATAATTATTATAAAATGTAGATTTAATATTATTAAAACTTGCAATGGAACGGGAAAACCAAGTTTAAGAAGAAATGTTTTTTTTCTATCTTATACATAGATGTTTACGGGAGATATTTTAAAAAATGCAAAAATACTCTCAAAAAACATGAAAGACTTTTAGTGTTTGTATTAAAACAATATGAAAGGCATTAGTTTTTTGAAACTATTTTATAAAAAAAATAGAATATAGAATGAAAAATATACTAAAGATATTAGAATTTCTTGTTTCGTTTGCAGCTTTGTCAAAGTTCAAAACTTTAACAAAGCTATGGTTAGCAATACTTACAACAATTTCTTCTAACATCACAATGGTTAAAAACAGTAATGGTTTAGTATATTGGCCAATCTATGGAATCAACAACCTAGGAAACATGAACCCCGGCGAAGGCTACCAAATAAAAATGCTGGCTGCTGATACTTTGGTTTATCCGGCTAATTAGATTCTTACATCAGTCCCTGCGGGTTTTCAAAACCCGCAGGGACTTTCTACGATACCAAAATATAATTCACTCCTTTTTTATAATGATAGTGTCATGTCAAGCATAATCTTTCAGCCCAAGTTTTGTTCTTCTCCAGTTTTGCTTTATAAAAAAAAGACTCACTTAGCTACGGCTATTCTTACTTTTTTTTATTTCGTAAAACAGAAAAATAACTGCAACTTAACCGAAACTTTATGCTTGACATGACACTAGCACAAGTTGCAAACTTGCAGTAGTATCGGGTATTTTATGAAATATACTAATCCATCATTTATAATGTGAATTAAAAATTATTATAAAAATATTTAGTAAGCCCATCGCAGCCATAATTAAAAGCTTTGTTCATATTATCGGAATCTGTTGATTTAAACTCAAATTTTTCTTTTTCTTTTTCAGTTTCGGTTGGAAGAAGGCTAATTGCTTCTTTCATAATATCCTCGAACGAAGAAATTCCATTTGAATTAAATTTCAGCAATAAATCGACAAATTGTTGATGATTTAATTTTTCAACTTTAGGTTCTAATCCGCTCTCAAATTGCTGAATTACTTTTTGAGTATTTGTGAAACTACCGGAAGATTCGGAAGGTAAAGACGCTGGTAAGATAAGATCGGCAATTTGGGCAGTTTCTGTCATAAAACTATCTTGAACAAGCACAAATTTAGTTTTTGCAAAAAGTTTTTCGATTTGGTTTTTATCCATGGCACAACCAATTGGGTCTTCACCAAAAATGAACATATTTTTAATTTTGCCTTTTTCTAATAGCTCTGTTTGAGAACTTTTACCAATTTCGGGAATATTTTCTTCGCCCCATTTTTCTTTCAGTTTAGAATTGTAGTCTTCATTGCTGATGCATTGAGTTCCTACACCATAGTGCTCGAATGCCCCCATATCTATCAATCCTTGCGAATTGCAATTTTCTTTGAGTGAAATTAAACCATTTGCAGTTTTTCCAAGTTTCCCTGTGATCAATGCGAGATTTCGCAACTCCAAACTTGTATTTGCAGAAATTTCATTTTCTGAGAAAATTAGTATCGCATTCATTTCATTATTATAGCCCTTTGCAAAAGTTTCAATTGCTTTTGCTGATAATCCTGACTGTTTTACTAATTCTTTAAAATCTTCAGCAATAATTTGTTTTTTGTAGTCATCAAAATTATGACAATTATCGTCGATAAACATCTGGTTTTGAAGATTATTAGAAAGAAGAAAATGATTAACTGCCTTCACAAAACCATAGTAAGATTTAATAAATAAGGTATCGTCAACCTTGTTTATCATTGGGCTATTTTGATTTGTGCTAACTAAATCGATACTTAATTTTTCGCTCGATTTTGCTTTTTGAACCATATAGCTGACCACTGCATTATTGCTTTCGTTAAAATCCGAACCAACAAAATACACTTTGCCGGCATCGCCAATTTGCTCGAATGGAACATTTGCAAGAGAATTTCTTAGATATCCTTTCCCTCGGAAAAGGTAATGGAAACTTCCAACATTGTTTGTTTTTGCACCTGCTCTTGCCAGTTTCTGAATTAGATAAATCTCCTCGTTCGATAATCTGGCTCCGCAGAAAAACGAATTTTCATCGGCTTTTACGCTTTTAATTTTTTCAGCAATTATATCATATGCTTCTTCAAAACTAATTTCTTTGAATTTTTTCTTAACTTTCAACAGAGGTTTTGTAATTCTTGAATTATCATTTAAATAATGATAACCGAATTTTGCAAACCTGTCGATATTTCCGTCTTTGTTAACCAAACCTTTTGTTCCGGAAACTCGCATTACAAAATTGTTTTTGTGATGAACAGTTATTTTTTCACCCGAAGAACCATAATTGTTTATCGTTTCGAAACTTTCCATTTCTACCGGTCCAGGCTTGAAAGGAACATTCTCGGAAATTGCACCGGTCGGACAAGTTGAAATACACATTCCGCAGGACTCGCAATTTGTTTCAGTAAGAGAATTTCCCATTGCCGGCGCTACATATGTTTCAAATCCTCTATCGACTAAACCTAATGCCGAAGCACCTACAATATCGCTACAAATGCGAATACATCTCGAACATAATATACATTTATTATTGTCAATCTCAATGTATGGATGGTCAAAATCAACCGAATATTCTTTATAGTCGCCGGCAAATTTTTTCTGGTCAATTTCATATTCAGTTGAATATTTTTTCAAATCGCAGGTAAAATATTCCGAGCAACCACATTCTAAGCATCTGTGAGATTCTTTTTTCGTAACTTCCTCGCCTTCGTAGCCAAGTTCAACTTCATTGAAATTAAGTCTGTGGTCGGTAGCCAAAGTTGGCATTTCTTTTCTTAGCTGTTTTAAATAATTTCCGAGATAATCGTCAGAAATCTGTTTTTTGAAATTGTCTTTTTTACTGATAAATTCTTTTTTCTCTTCTTTGATTTCTTCGCTCATCAAAAACTGATGACAACTTCTCGAAGCAATTTTTGCCTGAGCAATGGCTTCGATTATTGTTGCTGCACCTGTAACTCCATCACCGGCAGCAAAAATTGAATCAACTCCGGTTTGAAGGGTTTTCGGATTTGCATCAATATCGCCCCATCGATTAACTTTTAATTCACCTTCGGAAATATTATCGTTGATGTCGTTTATGAAATTAACATTTGTTTTTTGACCAATGGCAGCAAGTGCAAAATCTAATTCGAGCTCAAAGTTGGAGCCCGGAATTGGCATAGGTCGTCTTCTTCCTGATGAATCAGGTTCGCCAAGTTTCATTTTCAGGCAAGTCATCGATTTTAGTTTGCCATCCTCGTCTTTATTAACCTCTGTAGGATTTGTTAAGAATAAATATTCAACATTTTCGAGTTTCGATTCGTGAATTTCGATAGGATTAGCAGGCATTTCTTTTTCGGTACGACGATAAATAACTTTTACATCCGTACTTCCGCATCTAATCGATGTTCTGCAACAGTCCATAGCGGTATTTCCTCCACCAAGAACTGCGATTTTTTTTCCTGTAAAATCTGGCCTTTTTCCAGTGATTTCCATGTTTTTTAGAAAATCAATCCCTGAAAATACATTCTCTGCATCGTCTCCTTTAATTCCGATTTTAGTTCCTTTTTGCGAACCAATTGTTAGAATTGTAGCATTATATTTTTCGCTAATTTCTTTATAGCTAAGGTTTTTACCTAATTTTTTATTGTAAAAAATATTTACACCAATTTCGGTAATGGTATCAATTTCTTTTTGAAGAATATCATTTGGCAATCTATATTCCGGGATACCATACCTAAGCCAACCGCCACCAAGTGGAGCAGCTTCGTAAATATCGCACTGGTGTCCTTTTTGCTGGAGAAAATATGCTGCTGAAAGTCCGCCCGGGCCTGCACCAATAATTGCGATTTTTTTATTTGTTGAAGGAGAAATTTCAGGAATGAAATGATTTTCGGACATCAAATCCTGGTCGGCAGCGAAGCGTTTCATATAGTCGATTCCTACGGGAGATCCTTCGTCTAACAAGTTTCTGCGGCATGCAATTTCGCAAGGTCTGACGCAAACACGGCCGCAAATTGCAGGAAGTGGATTTACCTCTTTGATAAGTGCTACTGCTTCTGAATATAATCCTTTTTCTATTAACGAAATATAGCCTTGCACATCGACATTTGCAGGACATGTTTGTTTGCAGGGGGCTTCGCAATCGGCATAATGGTTCGACAGAAGTAGTTCTAAAGCTGCTTTTCGCGATTGTTTTACTTTGTCGGTATCGGTATATATGCTCATACCATCAGTAACTTTGGTTGAGCAAGCTGTTTGTAATGTTCGTGCACCTTCTACTTCAACTACGCACAAAAAACAAGAGGAATACGGCTCTAATCGAGGATCGTGGCAAAGTGTAGGTATTTCAATTCCGTTGCGTTTGGCCAGACCAAGAATTGTTTCATTTGCTATACCTTCAACTTGTTCTCCATTTAAAAAGGCATTTATTTTATTATTATTCATTTTATAGATATTTGTCAAATTTTCAATTAAAATAATTTATGATAACCTAATTGCTTCAAATTTGCATTTTGTGTAGCAAACACCGCATTTTATACAAGCTTTTTGGTCGATGAAATGAACTTCTTTTCTGGCTCCGGAAATTGCATCTACCGGGCAGTTTTTTGCACAAACAGTACATCCGGTACATGGATCAGGAATTACTGTGTAGGTAAGCAGTTTTGTGCAATTTTTTGCTGGACATTTCTTATCAAAAATATGAGCTTCGTACTCATTTCTATAGTATTTTATTGTAGTGAGAACAGGATTTGGTGCTGTTTGCCCCAATCCGCAGAGAGAACTATCTTTGATATGATATGCTAATTCTTCTAATTTTTCAATATCGTCTGCTTCGCCTTCGCCTTCGGTGATTCTTGTGAGAATTTCCAACATCCTTTTAGTTCCGATACGGCAGAATGTACATTTTCCGCAAGATTCTTTCTGTGTAAAATCAAGGAAAAATCGGGCAATATCAACCATGCAAGTAGTTTCGTCCATTACAACCATTCCGCCAGAACCCATAATTGCACCTGTTGCATTTACCGAGTCGTAATCTACTTGTGTATCAGATAAATATTTTGGAATACAACCACCAGAAGGACCACCAAGCTGAACAGCTTTGAATTGTTTGCCATCTGGAATTCCACCACCTAATTTAAAAATAATGTCTCGAATAGACATTCCCATAGGAACTTCAACTAAGCCGCCATTATTGATTTTTCCTGTTAAAGCAAAAACTTTCGTTCCTTTACTTTTTTCAGTACCATATTGTGAATATTCGTTTGGTCCTGAATAAATTATCCAAGGAATATTTGCAAATGTTTCAACATTATTGATATTGGTTGGTTTTTTCCAAAGTCCTGAAGTTGCCGGAAAAGGAGGCCGTTTTCTTGGCATTCCTCGTTCGCCTTCTACCGAGGCTATAAGAGCAGTTTCTTCGCCACAAACAAAAGCTCCGGCTCCTTCTTTCACATAAATGTCGAAATTGAATCCTTCAATACCACAAATATTTTCGCCAAGATAGCCTTTTTCGCGAGCCTGATCAATTGCTATATTCAGCCTAACTATTGCCAGAGGATATTCTGCACGACAATAAATAACACCACCAGTGGCTTTTATCGCATATGCTCCAATAATCATTCCTTCGAGAACTGCATGTGGATCTCCTTCGAGTAAAGACCTGTCCATGAATGCCCCTGGATCGCCTTCGTCTGCATTGCAAATTATATATTTTTCTTCGTTTTGGTTTTGATTAGCGAACATCCATTTCAATCCTGTTGGGAAACCACCGCCTCCTCGACCTCTAATTCCGGAATCTAAAATTGTTTGGATTACTTTTTCTGCTGAAATTTTTCTATCTGTAATTTTTTTAAGTGCAGCATAAGCATTTCGGCTTTCGGCTTCATCAATAGATTCCGGGTCAATATATCCGCAGTTTCTGAGAGCAATTTTTCTTTGGCCTTGAAAAAAGTTATCTTCAACCGTTTTGAATAAGCTACTTTTTACGATATAATCTTTTAGTGGTTCTTCTCGCTCGATATGATGTTCAACAATTTCAAGAGCTTTATCTTCGTCTATGTTTCCATAAAGAAATGAACCATCTTCGTCAATAATCTCTACCAATGGCTCTTTATAGCACATTCCGATACAACTTGTCTTTTTTAATTCGAAATCAAGATTTTCGGCTTTTTTTATTGCAGCAATTTTTTTGTAAGTTTTGTTCGCTCCGGCAGCAATTCCGCAACTACCCATACCTACAATAACTTTTGTTTTATTCATAGCGTTTAATTATTTTCCTTAATTTTAATTTCTTTAATGACTTTCGTGGTCAGTTTGGTAGTAAGTTTTCCGTATGTTTCATCGCCAATCATCATGACCGGTGCAAGCGAACAACAGCCAAGACAAGCTACCGACTCTAATGTGAACAATCCATCTTCTGTTGTTTCGCCGTCTTCAATTTTTAGGGATTCTTTCAAAGATTCTGTTATAGCTTTTGCGTTTTGAACGTGGCAAGCTGTTCCATGACAAACTTTAACGATATGTTTTCCAACAGGGTTTAATCGAAATTGAGCATAAAATGTTGCTACTCCATACATATCACTCAAATTTAAGCCAACTTCTTTCGAGATTTTCTCAAAGGCAGGCCTTGGCACATAGCCGTATTCTTCCTGAGTTCCTTGCAAGAGCGGAATCATATTACCTTTTTTGTTCTTATACTTTTTAATAAGAGGATCGATTAAACTCAAATCAATTGTGCTTGTATCAAGCGTTTCATCAATTACTTTTTTGATTCTTTGTATTCGCATTTCAATAGCTTTTTATTTTCAAAAATTATCCAAAAGTATATAATCCTGAATTAATTATAAATGATATTTCTCTTTTTTATGGAATATTTTGGTTTAATTTTTCTTTAAGATTATTTGATTGCATAAATGGCATATAATCAGTTGTTTATATGTGGAGGCAAAGTTCGCAGAAAACAGGTTTATGAGTGTATTAAATTAATCTTTCTTTATTAATATTAATAAAAACAAAGATTCAATATATAATTGAAAATTGTAAAATCAATGGATTAAGATTAACTACAAAACATCCTTAACCAGCAATTTAGACTCCATCATTTCAGCAATTGAATATTTAACTCCTTCTCTGCCAAAACCCGAATTTTTAATTCCTCCATAGGGCATATGATCGACTCTGAAAGTTGGGACATCGTTTATTATTACACCACCCACTTCCAATCTGTCGAATGATAAATTCATTTCTTTAATGTTGTTCGTGAAAACGCCAGCCTGCAAACCATAATCAGAGTTGTTTACATTTTCGATTGCAGTTTCAAATTCATCGAATTTTTCTATACTCACAACCGGTCCGAAAATTTCCAAAGCACAAACTTTCATTTCATTTTTTGTGTTAGTAAGAACTGTAGGTTCGTAAAAAGTTCCCTTGCGTTTTCCGCCGCAAAGGATTTTTGCTCCTTCCTGAACTGCATCTTTTACCCAAGACTCTACTCTTTGTGCATTTGTTTTGTCAATCATTACTGAAATATCTGTGGAAATATCGGCAGGATTTCCAGCTTTTAGTTTTTTAACTTTTGATACAAATTTTTCTGAAAATTCATCGAACTTATTAGAATGAACATAAATTCGCTGCACATGAATACAAACCTGGCCGGAATATGCAAAACTTCCTGAAATACATTTCTGAACTGCCGCTTCTATATCGGCAGATTGCGAAACTATAACTCCTGCATTTCCTCCTAATTCGAGAACAACTTTTTTCTTTCCGGCATCTTTTTTCATTTTCCATCCAATTTCTGGCGAACCTGTAAATGAAAGCATTTTAAACCTTTCGTCTGTAACTAATTGATTTCCGGTTTCTCTATCCATTGGTAAAATGGATACGCTACCTTTTGGCAAAGAAGTTTTGTCGATAATTTTTGCTAATTCGAGAACAGAAAGAGGAGTTGAGCGAGCAGGTTTCAAAATAATTGGATTTCCGCTGGCAATTGCCGGAGCAATTTTATGAACTGCCAAATTCATTGGGAAATTGAAAGGTGCAATTCCGGCAATCAGTCCAATTGGAAAATGCTTTATCCATGCTTCTTTTCCGTTTCCTGCCGTTGTCCAATCTATTGATAAATATTCTGCTGGAAGCCGTTTTGATTCTTCTGCAGCCACAAGGAATGTTTGCGATGAACGCTCAATTTCTCCGAGTGCATATTTTTTTGGTTTGCCAGATTCAGCTGACAATACATCAGCAAGATATCCTTTATTGTTGGCAAGCTCTGAAGAAATATACATTAGTGCCTCATATTTTTTGTAGGCAGACATATGTTTTAGTTCATCACTTGCCATCTTTGCTTTGTTTATCGCCGTTTCGAGCTGCTCCTTTTCGGCAAGAAATGTTTCTGCGAAGGTTTCATTGTTGAAAGGATTTTCGACCTTGATTTTTTTTGAGGTTTCAAGAAATTCTCCACCAACATATATTTTGTATTGCTTCATAATCAATAAATCAAGTTAGAGTTTAGAATTACAAAATTGTTATAATATTATAAATATTCAATAATCAATAGAAAATAGTATTGTTTTTCTACTTTTGAGAATTATTTTATCAAACGGTTTATGTTCAATTGGGATAGATATTTTTTCAAATTATTCTTATTTCTGACTATTTTTCAAAGTTATACATCATATGGTCAAAAAGGAAATCCAAAATGGTATGTTCAGAATACTGGCACGAACCATACAATTTTAATTCCTGAGTGGGCAAATATTACTATTGATGATGATACAATTTCTGTGGGAGATTTTATTGGAGTTTTTTTCGACTCATCTGGTTTTTCGGCTTGTGGTGGCTACTTGAAATGGGAAGGTGGGAATTCTGCAATTTCGGCTTGGGGAAGTGAAGAAGGTAACGATGGCTTCGAATCTGGCGAAGAGTTTAAATGGAAAATCTGGGATGCCACAAAAGATATTGAATTTTCAGCAATTGCCATTTTTAATGAAATAGATTTCCCAAATGGTTCGCAATATCATACAAATGGAATTAGTGGTATTTCAGAATTGGATGGATATATTTTCGAAACTCAGCAATTGATTTTAGAAGCTGGCTGGGATTTGTATTCGATTAATACTAAACCATTTGAAAATAGTACTGAAGTTTTATTTTCTGATATTTCAGGAAATCTTATAATAGCCAAAAATATTTTTGGTGAAATATTTTTTCCGTCCGGAAATGTACATAGTATTTCTAATTTGAATTATACCGATGTTCTGATTGTGAAAATGGAAACTACTGATACCTTAAAAATTCAAGGGCGAAAAGTAAAACCTGAATTTCATCAAATTGCACTAAATTATGATTGGAATTTAATTCCGTATTTAAGACATGCGAATGCGGCAATTGCAGAAGTTTTTAGCAATTTTTATGACAAATTCTTTTTGCTGAAAGATGGAGCTGGTAAAGTTTTTTGCAATTATTATCATGTTTCTGACCTGAAAAATCTTGAAGTAGGGAAAGCGTATAATTTATATAGTGAGTTTCAGGAAAACTTTTTTTATGTATCTGATACCATTGAATTTGAAGAGTTTTCTTATGAAAATATTTCTTGCAAACATTTTGTTGATTTAGTAAAAACAGATTATAATCAGACAGTAATAATTCTTGAAACTGCAATTGATAGTTTTGCACAGGAAAACGACGAATTTGGTGTTTTCAATGAAAATGGGAAACTTGTTGGTAGTCAGATTTATATAGGAGGAAATATTTCAATAACTGTTTGGGAAAACGATACTGTAAGTCAGGAAAACGATGGAATATTTGATAACCAGAAATTTATTGTAAAGCATTGGTCTTCAGCTAATCAAATTGAAGAATGGTTGATTGTTGAAAATTTTGTTTCAGGTTCGGATATTTATAAAAGAAACCAAATTTCGGTAGTCGATAAAATTTCTTTGTCAGGAACCGATGAGACACAAGCATTTTCAATTTTAAATTTGCAAAATGGAGAAATTCAAATTGATTTTTTTATTTCTGAAAATTCGCTGGTTAAATTATACCTATTTAATATAGAGGGAAAATTAGTAGAAAAGATTGTTGAAAATAACCTACAGGCTGGAAAATTTCAAAAACATCTCAATATTAAAAAGTTTCAGAGTGGAGTATATTTCATATATTTTAGCTCACTAAACAATTCTGACAGCAAAATTTTTGTCATTATTTAGATGCACTATTTAAGCTATAGGTCAGATATTTCGTATGATATAAACATCATAGTCGCCCAAGTATTGAAACCCCATACTTTTATATAACTCAATTGCTGGCAAATTTTCTTTATGAACTTCTAATTTTATTTGAATCCCTTTTTCTTTGGCAAAACTCAATGAAGCTTCAGTTAAAGCTTTTCCATATCCGTGTCGTTGATGTTTCGGGTCTATTCCAAAATGATGCAAATGAAGTCTTCTTCCATCGAAAGTCATCCACGAAGTTCCTATAACTTTTGAATTTCTAATGTCTTCGATTACAAGAAATTTTCCGCCAATTTTTAACGAATTTTCAATAATTTTCTGATTATCGCCACGTATCGCTCCTCCTAAACCTGTAATTTTCCATAATAGTTCAATTTGAGGATAATCACCTGATATATAATCTCTTATGATTATTTTCATAATTTATGAAAAATCAACTATATTAAGATTTTATAACATAAACTTGTCCGGTTTCATGTCTGACAACTTTAATCTTTTCTCCATTTTCAATAAAACCATATTCTGCTTTAGCATCAAAAATATCATTGTCAATCATCACTTTTCCGGAAGGTCGAAGAATTGTTGCAGCAACACCGGTTTTTCCTAACAAACTATCAAATTGATTATCTCCAACTACAAAACCATCATTTTTATCCTGTTTGGCATTTAGAACTAAATATTTGAACGAATTTGAGGTTAATAACTTTTTGCTCAAATAGATAGATCCAGCAATTGATAGAAAAATGGAGAAAATTACAATGAACAGTGCTTTGATGATAGGTTCGATATGAGGCAAGGTAAATTCGAAATCCAAATTATCTACCATGCTTAGTGTAAGTCCAAAAATCACCAAAAATATTCCAGAAACTCCTGCAACTCCAAATCCTGGAAAGGCAAAAACTTCGAGCGCAATCAGAATTATTCCGACAATGAAAATAATTATTTCCCAATTTTCTGCTAGTCCTTCGAGATATAATGGAGCAAAATATAATAGTGCAGCAACAACCGATGCCGCTGATGGAAAACCAATGCCGGGTGATTGAAGCTCGAAATATATTCCACCTATTATTATCATAATCAATATTCCATGAAAATATGGATTCACTAAAAATCCTATTGTTTTTTCTAATGGAGTGATAAAATATTCTTTAATTTCATAATTCTCAATGCCTTCTATCTTTAATACTTCTTTTATGTCTTCAGCTTGACTATCGCAAAAACCATGTTGCATAGCTTCAGTAGTTGTAAAAGTTAGAACTTTGCCGGTATCAATCACACCTTCTATGTAGATGCTTGGATCTACCATTGCTTGTGCAATATTTGGATCTCGTTTCCACAAAAAAGTTGTGTCGGAGCCATTTATTATTGTGTCTTGTCCGTGGGCTTGAGCTGTTGAACGCATCATGGAACGCATAAAAGATTGGTATTTGTCAGGGACAACATTTCCTGATTGGTCAACAACAGTAGCTGCACCGATATTTGCTCCTTTTCGCATATAAATTTTGTCGCAGGCTATAGAGATTAATGCTCCGGCAGATGCTGCATTATTATCAATAAAAACGATTACCGGTATATTGCTGTTAAGAATTTTGGTTCTTATAGAATCGGCGTCATCAACGGTTCCTCCATAGGTGTTCATGTGAATTAGAACATAGTCGGCATTAATTTTTTTTGCTTCATCGAAACTTTGCTGAGTATGTCGCCATACGGCCGGACCAATTTCTTGTTTAATATTAAATTTATAAACCAAAATACTATCGACAGGGTTTTCTGCTTTCGCAAATATTGATAAGAATAATATAATGCTAATAATGCCTATTTTTTTCATAATTATTGTTTTGTTTAGTCTTACAAAATTAGCTAAAACTTTTAAAACTATTGAATATATTCATTCTCAACATTCCAAAAATCTGAAATTTGCAAATAAAAAAAATGTAAATTTGCGATTGTAAACGCAAAATTAATATTAAATTTGCGTTTATAAACGCAAATGTTATGATAAATAGAATTCTTGAAAGGATAATTTATTCACATCTTGACAAAGGAAAAATTATACATATCCCTGGTCCACGGCAAGTTGGCAAAACTACTCTCCTAAAAAAAATTGAAAAGGAGACAAAGTTAAGGAGTTTATGGTTGAATGGAGACGAGGCAGAGGTTCGAGAAATGTTATCGGATAAAAGTTCTAAATTTCTGAAAAGTATTATTGGTAAAAATGAAATAGTAATAATTGATGAAGCTCAAAGAATTACTAATATTGGTATCACCTTGAAATTAATTATGGAGAATTTTCCTGATTTGAAAATTTTAGCCACTGGTTCTTCAGCCTTTGATTTAGCAAACAAGATTAATGAACCATTAACAGGTAGAAAGATTGAATCATTTTTATTTCCATTATCTTTTTCAGAGTTGGTAAAACATACAAACATTTTAGAAGAAATTGGGATGCTTGAAAATAGAATGATTTTTGGTTATTATCCTGAGGTAGTAACATCTCCAGGCGATGAAAAGGAAGTATTGAAGAGGTTATCAGACGCTTATTTGTATAAAGATTTGTTAGCTTTTGAGAACCTGAAAAAATCTAATAAGATAGAAAAACTACTGCAAGCAATAGCTTTGCAAATTGGTAGTGAAGTTTCATATAACGAATTGGGAAGAATTGTAGGTTCTGATAATGAAACTGTTGAACGATATATTGATTTATTGGAAAAAGCCTATATAGTTTTTCGTCTTTCGTCTTTGAGTCGAAATTTAAGAAATGAACTAAAGAAAAGTAGGAAAATATATTTTTATGATAATGGGATTCGCAATGCTCTAATTCGGAACTTTAATCCTTTAAGCTTAAGGCAAGATACCGGAGCTTTATGGGAAAATTTTCTTATAGCTGAACGAATGAAAATGACAAGTTATTCAGGAAGGTGGATGAATAAGTATTTTTGGCGAACACATGCTCAACAAGAAATTGATTATATTGAAGATTACGGTGGAAAATTGTATGCCTATGAATTTAAATGGAATAAAAATCGGAAAGTTCGATTTTCAAAAACTTTTGTAAAAGCATACCCTAATAGCGAAACCAAATCAATTTCAACTGATAATTTTGTAGATTTTATTATGGAAGCTGAATAAGTCAGATTTTTATAACAGTTGCTTATTTGATAATAAAAAACAAAATTATAAAGGGGACTTCTAAAAATGCAAATTTCTTCGTTGCTTCAAAATTTCAAAATCCTCATTTACAATAGTAAACTGCGGTTTTGAAATTTCTTACGCCTTGAAATTTACTATTTTTAGAAGTCCCCTATAGGAAATTTTAATTCAAGTGCCTGCCCCAAGTAGGAGCATCGGTAGTTCTTTTGTTGCTCCCCATTCCTTGAAGTTGAAGTTCTTTTGTCGATTTTATCTCAAATTCAGTTTCTATTCTTTGACCGATAGGTTCTATCAAAATTTTTCCTTCTGCTTTTGGGTTTTTAATTGTGGGGGTAATAGGGTAGGCGTTCATCAATTCGGAAGGGTATGCCCGCAAAAGTCTAATTATATCGCTTAGAGGAGTTTTATTATTTAACCATTTTTTTTCATTATGTTGGTGCAAAATTACCGGTGAACGTTGATGTGGTAATTTTTGTATTAGCGAATTTGCAACAGTTGTAATTATTGAAAATGATTCAACCAATTCACCTGTTTCGCTGTTTTGCCAGCTATCCCAAATTCCTGCAAAAGCAAAAGGTCTTTTTTTGTCCCTTAAATATATAAGGTATGGTTTGCTTAAGCCTTCATTTGTTGTTCCTTCGATAAAAGCATCAGCAATTACCAGACATCTGCGACTACGTATAGGTTTTCTGAATGCTGGCTTTCTGACTATTTCACAAGATCCACTATAGTTTGAGTCATTTTCTTTATTTTTATCTCCTTCTACACGAGCATTAAAAAGGTACATTTGCTTTTTTGCCCAAAATGGTGTTAATCCAAATTTGAACATTTGCAAAATGTTTGGATCTTCATTAGTAATAATTGGTGCTAACTGTCCGGGCGAAATATTGTAGCTTGTTTTATACTCAATTTCATTTGGGATTTTAATGTTAAACCGCTTTTCTATGACTTCAACTTTCTGAACTTCAATATATCTTCCACACATAAAAATTATCAATTAAAAAAAACTCAAGATACAAAATCTCAAACTAATTTTTCGACCTTGCTATTAGAATATAATTTTATCAAAAATATTTAATTTTACTATAAAATAATTGGAAAAATGTCGATTTGTATAATTTAATTTTACAAGATTATTTTTCTTACTTAAAAACAAATTTTTAGTTTTAATGTAAATCCTGAGCTTTTTCGCACATTATCAGGCGATTATATATTTTGAATTTATATTAATTAGAGATATTTATATTAATATTTTTTTTTCAAATAATTTTGAAAATCAAATTTCGAATTAATATCTTTGCCGCTCATTTTTAAAATAAAAAATTTGGTATGATAGTAATTCCTATAAAAGAAGGTGAAAATATTGATAGAGCGTTGAAACGTTTCAAAAGAAAGTTTGAAAAAACTGGTGTAGTGAAGGAACTTAGAGAAAGACAAGCATTTAAAAAACCATCAGTTTGCAAACGTGAAGAAATGATTCACGCTACTTATATTGAGCAATTGAAAAGAGAAGACAATTAATTATTTCTTTTTAATTGTATTAATGTAAATATATTTATATATTTACAAATGATTATTAATTTTGTTTTCTTTACATGAATAGGGATAAGTTTATTAAATATCTTCAATTCGAAAAAAGATATTCATCACATACTATTCGTTCATATGATATTGATTTGAAGCAATATTTTACTTTTTGTAAAGAAAAGTATAATTGTCAAGACGATTTTATACCTGCCAATCATCTTTATATTCGCAATTGGATAATTTCACTGCTAACTAAAAATTATTCAACAAAATCGATAAACCGAAAAACCACATCATTAAAATCATATTTTAAATATCTATTGAAAGAGAATGCGATAGATGCAAATCCGATGGAAAAAGTAATTTCGCCAAAATCAGGAAGGAAATTACCATGTTTTGTTGATAAAGAGCAAATTAATAATTTATTGGATGAACACGACTTTTCCAATGATTTTGAAGGATTTAGAGACAAAATGATTATTGAACTTTTTTATGTTTCAGGAATAAGACTTTCGGAATTGATAAAGTTGAAAGTTTCCGATATAAATTTCCATTCATTAAGTTTAAAAGTTCTTGGCAAAAGAAATAAAGAGAGAATTATTCCATTCAGTTTGAAACTAAAAGCAAACATTTTAGAATACCTGCAAAAACGTCAGGAAGTTGCATTAGAAAAAACAACAGAATTTTTTGTAACAAAAAAGGGAGAGAAAACCTACGAGAAATTAATCTATAGAATTGTCAATAAATACTTACAGCTATCAACAACTATTGAACAAAAAAGCCCACATGTTTTAAGACATACTTTTGCTACACATATGCTTAACAATGGTGCCGACTTAAATGCAATAAAAGAGTTATTAGGACATTCAAATTTATCAGCAACTCAAATATATACCCACACAACTTTTGAGAAATTAAAAAATATTTATAAACAAGCTCATCCGAGAGCATAATTTTTAGGAGGAAATGATATGAATATAAAAATTCATTCTGTTCGCTTTGATGCAGATGCAAAACTCGTAGAATTCGTAGAAGCACGTATTAACAAATTGATTCAGTTATATGATAATATAATAGGTGTAGAAGTTTTTTTACGTTTAGTAAATAATCAAAATCAAGAGAATAAAGTTACTGAAATCAGAATTGAAATTCCAGGAAACGATTTGTTTGCCAAAAAGCAGGAAAAAACATTTGAAGCTGCAACCGATTCTGCAATAGAGGCTCTCCGTCGTCAAATTAAAAAACACAAAGAAAAACAACGAGGCGTTTAAGCAAGTTAGTTTTTTGATTTTTACAAGAATTATTTTTAGTTAAAGTTTTTCATTATATAATGAATGGAAAACAGAATTAAATGATTATTTGAAATTTATTAAATTCGAAAAAAATCTACTATTTTGCAGATAAATCATCAAATGAAATTTTGTTCAAAAAAGAGCTATCATTATTCTATTGAAAAAAAAATAATGCTTTTCTAAATATCTTTTTTTAGAATTTTCATAAATAATTCATTAACTTCAATTAATTTATAAGCATTGATCTATATCTAAAAATATCTGCTCAAATATATCTTGCTGATTATCTGTGCGTTTCACAAAAAAAATGAAACAAACAAAAATGCAAATAATTAGAAAAAAAATGCAATATTTATTTTGATGTTAAAAATTAAGTATATACATTTGCAAACTATTTTGAAAAAAAGAAATAGGAGTTCTTTTATAGTAATGCCGATGTAGCTCAGTTGGTCAGAGCAGCTGATTTGTAATCAGCAGGTCGACGGTTCGAATCCGCCCATCGGCTCTATTACTTTTTATTGAAAGGGGGGATACCAAAGCGGTCAAATGGGGCAGACTGTAAATCTGTTGGCAGCGCCTTCGGAGGTTCGAATCCTCCTCCCCCCACGGTTGAATTAAAAAGCGGGAATAGCTCAGTTGGTAGAGCGTCAGCCTTCCAAGCTGAAGGTCGCGGGTTCGAGCCTCGTTTCCCGCTCTTTTTTATTAGCCGATGTAGCTCAGGGGTAGAGCGCGTCCTTGGTAAGGACGAGGTCATGGGTTCAATTCCCATCATTGGCTCTAAACTGTGGATTGTTACTTGAAATAATAAACTTTAAATTTTTAATATATTTGAATTATGGCTAAAGAAAAATTTGATAGGTCGAAACCGCACGTTAATATTGGCACAATAGGCCATGTCGATCATGGTAAAACAACATTAACCTCTGCTATTACAATGATATTAGCAAAAGATGGTCTTGCGGAAGTGAAAGATTTTGACTCAATTGACAATGCTCCTGAAGAAAAAGAAAGAGGTATTACAATTAATACTGCACATGTAGAATACTCAACAAAAAATCGCCATTATGCTCACGTTGACTGTCCAGGTCACGCCGATTATGTAAAAAACATGGTTACTGGAGCAGCTCAAATGGATGGTGCTATTTTGGTAGTTGCTGCTACAGATGGTCCTATGCCTCAAACAAGAGAGCACATCTTATTAGCACGTCAGGTAAATGTTCCTAAAATAGTAGTTTTTATGAACAAAGTTGATATGGTTGACGATGAGGAGTTGTTAGAATTAGTAGAGATGGAAGTTCGTGAACTATTAGAATTTTACGAATTTGATGGCGATAATACTCCTGTTATTCAAGGTTCTGCACTTGGTGCAATGAATTTGGAACCAAAGTGGGTAGAAAAAATTTATGAATTATTAGAAGCTGTAGATACATTCATCCCAATTCCTCCAAGAGAAAATGAAAAACCATTCCTTCTTCCTGTCGAAGATGTATTTTCAATTACAGGACGTGGTACGGTTGCAACTGGTAGAATCGAAACAGGTGTTGTTAATACCGGAGACGAAATAAGACTTATTGGTTTAGGTGCAGAAGGACGTAAAACGGTTTGTACTGGAGTAGAAATGTTCCGAAAAATTCTTGATAGAGGAGAAGCCGGTGACAATGTAGGTCTATTACTCAGAGGTGTAGATAAAAAAGAAATTAAAAGAGGAATGGTAATTGCTAAACCAGATTCTATTACACCACATACAGAGTTTAAAGCAGAAGTTTATATCTTGAAAAAAGATGAAGGTGGTCGTCACACACCATTCCATAATAATTACCGACCTCAGTTTTATCTTAGAACACTTGATGTAACAGGTGAAATTTTACTACCTGAAGGAATGGAAATGGTTATGCCAGGTGATAATGTTACAATTACTGTGAAATTAATCTACCCTGTAGCCGTAAATAAAGGTCTTCGATTTGCTATCAGAGAAGGTGGAAGAACTGTTGGAGCTGGACAAGTAATCGAAATTACTGTATAAAAACCTGTATAATATATAAGTAAAAAGATTTGGTAGTTTATTCTATTAAATCTTTTTATATATATAATTATTAAGAAATAGACGGGTGTAGCTCAGTTGGTAGAGCACTGGTCTCCAAAACCAGGTGTCGGGCGTTCGAGTCGCTCCTCCCGTGCGAATATCTAAACTGCAAGAAAGTAAGATAATGAAAATAATATTATATTTTAAAGAAGTAATAGAAGAATTGACGCACAAAGTCTCTTGGCCAACAAGAGCCGAACTTCAAAGTAGTGCAGTAGTTGTAATGGTTGCCTCTTTAATAATCGCATTTACAGTTTTTTTAATGGATTTTGTATTAGGAATAAATTCAAATTCTGTTTGGAAAGGATTATTAGGTTTTATTTACGATATGTTATAAATAACATTTTTTTATAATGGGTGAGTTCGAGAAAAAGTGGTATGTCCTAAGGGCAATTGGCGGAAAGGAAAAAAAGGTAAAAGAATATATCCTAAGTGAAATTAGCAGATTAAACCTTGAAGATTACGTTTCTCAGATTTTAATACCAACTGAAAAAATATATCAAATCAGAAAAGGAAAAAAAATTAGTAAAGAACGAAGTTTTTTTCCTGGGTATATATTAATTGAAGCTGCACTTGTAGGAGAAATACCACACATTATTAAAAATATTACAAATGTAATTGGCTTTTTAAGTACAACAAAAGGTGGAGAACCTACTCCTCTACGATTGTCGGAAGTAAATAGAATATTAGGTAAAGTTGATGAGTTGGCAGAAAGCGATGAAGAAATCAATGTACCTTTCTGCGTTGGAGAAGCAGTTAAAGTTACCGATGGGCCGTTTAACAATTTCTCTGGAATAATTGAAGAAGTAAATGAAGAGAAAAAGAAACTAAAAGTAATGGTTAAAATATTTGGAAGAAGAACACCATTAGAACTTAGTTTCATGCAAGTAGAAAAAGAATAAAAATTATATATTTAGAAATATGGCAAAGCAAATTGAAGGACTAATAAAATTACAGATCAAAGGTGGTGCAGCAAATCCATCGCCTCCAGTAGGTCCCGCCTTAGGTGCAAAAGGTGTGAATATAATGGAATTTTGTAAGCAGTTTAATGCCCGAACTCAAAACATGGCCGGAAAAGTACTACCGGTAATAATTACTGTTTATAAAGATAAATCATTTAATTTTATCATTAAACAGCCACCTGTAGCAGTTCAATTACTTGAAGCGGCTAACTTAAAATCAGGTTCAGCAGAACCAAACAGAGACAAAGTTGCTTCAGTTAGTTGGGAAGATATAAAAACTATTGCAGAAGGAAAAATGCCAGATTTAAACGCATTTAAAATTGACTCGGCAATGAAAATGGTTGCCGGAACTGCCAGAAGTATGGGAATAACAGTTAAAGGTGAATTTCCAAATTTATAATATACAATTACTGAAAAATGGGAAAGCTTACAAAAAACAGAAAAAAAGTATCAGATAAAATTGAAGTTGGTAAAATACATTCAATTGAAGAAGCAAGTACAATATTAAAAGATATTACAACAACCAAGTTTAATGCTTCAATTGATATGGATATCAGATTAGGTGTTGATCCTCGAAAAGCAAACCAAATGGTTAGAGGAATAACAACTTTACCACATGGTACTGGAAAAGAAATTAAAGTGCTTGTGCTATGTACGCCTGATAAAGAAGCAGAAGCAACAGAAGCTGGTGCCGACTATGTAGGCTTAGATGAATACGTTCAAAAAATAAAGGACGGCTGGACAGATATAGATGTTGTAATAACAATGCCACCAGTAATGGGAAAAGTTGGACAACTTGGTAGAATTTTAGGACCACGTGGTTTAATGCCAAATCCGAAAAGTGGAACTGTTACAATGGAAGTTGGAAAAGCCGTAAAAGAAGTTAAACAAGGAAAAATTGATTTTAAAGTTGATAAATATGGAATAATTCACGCTTCCATTGGCAAAGTCTCATTCTCTGCTGAGCAGATAGTTGACAATGCCAGAGAATTAATCCAAACAATTGTCAAGTTGAAACCTACATCAGCCAAAGGAACATATATTAGAAGTGTTTTCATTTCGAGCACTATGAGTGCTGGCTTGCAGATTGATACAAAATCAATATCAGAGTAGTAATCTATTATTAATTAAATTTTAAGAAAACAAATTGTTACTAATGTTTTCTTAACTAAATGAGATTATGTAAACATGAAAAGAGAGGAAAAAAATAAAATTATTGATAGTTTAATAGAGCAAATAAACAAAACAAACCATTTCTATTTGACCGATATTTCAGAATTAAATGCTGAAAAGACTAGTTCATTAAGAAGGGCTTGTTTCGAACAAGACATCAAACTAACAGTTGTAAAAAATACACTGCTTAAAAAAGCAATGGAAAAAGCAGAGCTTGAATACGACGAATTGTATGAAGTTCTTAAAGGCTCAACTTCTATCATGTTTACTGAAGTAGGTAACCAACCTGCAAAACTGATTCAAGAGTTTAGAAGAAGTAATGACAAACCAATCCTTAAAGGTGCATTTGTAGAAGAAGGTTGCTACATTGGCGATGATCAATTAGATGCCTTAATTAATGTTAAATCACGAGACGAACTCGTTGCTGACATTATTGCTCTACTTCAATCACCTGCGAAGAATGTTATTTCTGCATTACAATCAGGAGGTAGTATCCTACATGGTGTTCTTGAAACACTTTCAGAAAGAGAATAATAAAGTAATTAATTAAATTAAAACAAACTAAAAAATGGCTGATTTAAAAGCGTTTGCAGAGCAATTAGTTAACTTAACCGTAAAAGAAGTTAATGAATTAGCAGAAATATTAAAAAGTGAATACGGTATTGAACCAGCTGCTGCCGCAGTAGCAGTTGCAGGACCAGTTGCTGAAGAAGCAGCAGAAGCAGAACAAACTGAATTTAATGTTGTTCTTGTTTCTCCGGGTGGAGCAAAGCTTCAAATTGTGAAATTAGTAAAAGAACTTACAGGACTTGGACTAAAAGAAGCAAAAGCACTTGTAGATTCAGCACCGAAAGAAGTAAAAGAAGGTGTAACCAAGGAAGAAGCAGAATCATTAAAAGCAAGATTAGAAGAAGCAGGAGCAGAAGTTGAACTTAAATAAGCATTGCCTTAAAATATTTAGGATGATAGGTTTAGAGTCTAATTGACTCTAAGCCTTTTTCTTGTTATATTGTATTTAAGATTAACTAATAGCCTTTTAACATGTCATTATCAAATTCAAACGAACGAATTAATTTCGCTTCAATAAAAAATAAGCTTGAATATCCAGATTTTTTAGAAATTCAACTTAAATCATTTGCAGACTTTTTTCAACTCGAAACTACTCCTGAAAACAGAAGAATTGAAGGTTTATATCGAGTTTTTACAGAAAATTTTCCAATAACCGATACCCGAAATAATTTTGTGTTGGAGTTTATCGACTATTTTGTAGATCCTCCAAGATACACAATACTCGAATGTATTGAACGAGGAGTTACATATTGTGTTCCTCTTAAAGCAAAATTGAAGTTATATTGCACAGACCCTGAGCATGAAGATTTCGATACAGTGATTATGGATGTTTATCTTGGTGTAATTCCATATATGACACCAAAAGGAACATTCGTAATTAATGGAGCTGAACGTGTAATAGTATCACAACTTCACAGGTCTCCCGGTGTTTTCTTCGGTCAAAGCTTGCATGCAAACGGAACAAAACTCTATTCGGCTCGAATAATTCCATTTAGAGGTTCATGGATAGAATTTGCTACAGACATAAATAATGTCATGTATGCATATATCGACAGAAAGAAAAAACTTCCGGTAACAACCCTGCTTCGTGCAATTGGATATGAAAGCGATAAAGATGTTTTAGAAATATTCAACCTTGCCGATGAAGTAAAAGTTAGCAAAACCGGTTTGAAAAAGGTTGTTGGAAGAAAACTTGCAGCACGTGTTCTTAAAAGTTGGGTAGAAGATTTTGTTGATGAAGATACTGGAGAAGTAGTTTCTATTGAAAGGAATGAAGTTATAATTGACAGAGAAACAATAATTGAATTAAATCATATAGATGCAATTATTGATTCTGGTTCAAAATATATTCTTATTCATAAAGAAAATCAAAATCTAAGCGATTACGCAATAATATACAATACACTGCAAAAAGATCCTTGTAATTCTGAAAAGGAAGCAGTACTGCACATTTACCGACAACTTCGAAACTCTGAACCACCAGACGAAGCAACTGCTCGCGATGTAATAGACAAACTATTTTTCTCCGATAAAAGATACGACTTAGGTGAAGTAGGAAGATACAGAATTAACAAAAAGTTAAATCTGAACACTTCCATGGATACCAAGGTGTTAACAAAAGAAGATATTATCGAAATAATAAAATATCTTATTGAATTGATAAATTCAAAAACAGATGTTGATGATATTGACCACTTAAGCAACAGGAGAGTAAGAACAGTTGGAGAGCAACTTTCAAATCAGTTTGGAGTTGGCCTTGCAAGAATGGCAAGAACTATCAGAGAGCGAATGAATGTTAGGGATAATGAGGTTTTTACACCAATTGACCTGATAAATTCAAAAACATTATCATCTGTAATAAATTCATTTTTTGGTACAAACCAATTGTCCCAATTTATGGATCAGACAAATCCACTTGCCGAAATGACTCATAAACGAAGAATGTCGGCATTAGGTCCAGGCGGACTATCAAGAGAAAGAGCAGGATTTGAGGTAAGAGATGTTCACTATACTCACTATGGAAGACTTTGTCCTATTGAAACACCTGAAGGTCCGAATATTGGATTGATTTCATCTCTCTGTGTTTATGCAAAAATAAATAAACTTGGTTTCATTGAAACACCTTACAGAAAAGTTGAAGAAGGAAAAGTTTATACCTCAATAAAAGATGTTATATATTTAAGTGCCGAAGAAGAAGAAGACAAAATTATTGCTCAGGCAAACGCAATAGTTGGTGAGGATGGTTACTTCGTAAACGATAAAATCAAGTCGAGATACGATGGTGATTTTCCTTTAATTGAAAAAGATAAAGTAGATTTGATGGACGTTGCTCCAAACCAGATTGCTTCTATTGCCGCATCTTTAATACCATTTCTTGAAAATGATGATGCAAATAGAGCACTTATGGGCTCAAATATGATGAGACAAGCAGTGCCTCTTCTTTGTCCTGAAGCTCCAGTTGTTGGTACAGGAATTGAGGGCAAAACTACTCAGGATTCCAGAATAATGCTTATGGCAGAAGATAATGGAGTAGTGGAGTATGTCGATTCTAAAAAGATAATAATCAGATATTTAAGGTCAGAGGAAGAAGAATTTTTACTTTTCGATGATAATCTGAAAGAATACGAAATTCCGAAATATCATAAAACAAACCAAAACACCTGTTTAAATTTACGTCCAATAGTTTCGAAAGGAGACGAAGTTGTTAAAGGTCAGATTTTGACAGAAGGATATGGAACAGAAAATGGTGAACTTGCATTAGGAAGAAACCTGAAAGTAGCATTTATGCCATGGAAAGGATATAATTTTGAGGATGCAATTGTAATTTCTGAACGAGTTGTTCGAGAAGACTTTTTTACTTCTATTCATATCGATGAATACAATTTGGAAGTAAGAGATACAAAACGTGGTTTGGAGGAGCTTACTGCAGATATTCCAAATGTAAGCGAAGAAGCAACAAAAAATCTTGACGAGAATGGACTAATTCGCATAGGTGCCGATGTTCAGCCAGGTGATATTCTAATAGGAAAAATTACTCCAAAAGGCGAGTCGGATCCTTCACCAGAAGAAAAATTATTGAGAGCAATTTTTGGCGATAAAGCTGGCGATGTTAAAGATGCGTCTTTAAAAGCCTCTCCATCTTTAAATGGAATTGTTATAAAGAAAAAATTATTTGCTCGCTCAATAAAAGATAGGAAGGTAAGAAATTCTGATTTGCCAATTATCGAAAAAATCGAAGCAACTTTCGCTGCCGATGTAAATTCTTTAAACAACAGATTGATTGAGAAATTGTTTAGCATAATAAATGGCAAAACTTCTCAAGGTGTAAAAGATTATTTAAGTAAAGACTTAATTCCAAAAGGCACAAAATTCACCTTAAAACTTTTACAAGAAATTGACTTTTTGAATGTAAATTCGAATAGGTGGACAACCGACAAGAAAAAAAATGCAGTAATTCAAAGATTGCTTCATAACTATGTAGTAAAATACAAAGATCTTGACGGTGACGTTAAAAGGGAAAAATATAATATTACCATTGGTGACGAATTGCCTGTTGGGATTATTAAACTTGCGAAAATCTATATCGCCAAAAAGAGAAAATTAAAAGTTGGTGATAAAATGGCTGGTCGTCATGGAAACAAAGGAATTATTGCTAAAATTGTTGCAGACGAAGATATGCCATTCTTGGCCGATGGAACTACCGTTGATATTGTTCTAAATCCGCTTGGAGTACCATCAAGAATGAATTTAGGACAGATTTACGAAACTGTTTTAGGTTGGGCAGGTCAGAAACTTAACCTAAGGTTTGCTTCTCCAATTTTCGATGGAGCTACAACCGAGCAAATAAATGGATATACCGACAAAGCCGGCCTTCCAAGATATGGAAAAACCTACTTGTACGATGGTGGAACTGGCGAAAGATTCGACCAACCTGCAACTGTTGGTGTAATCTATATGATAAAATTAGGACACATGGTCGATGACAAAATGCACGCCCGTTCAATTGGTCCTTACTCACTTATCACTCAGCAACCATTAGGCGGAAAAGCACAATTCGGTGGACAACGATTTGGAGAAATGGAAGTTTGGGCTCTCGAAGCTTTCGGAGCATCAAATATCTTACAAGAAATTCTTACTGTAAAATCTGATGATGTTATTGGTAGGGCAAAAGCTTATGAAGCTATCGTAAAAGGTGAACCTATGCCTTCGGCAGGAATTCCCGAATCCTTAAATGTACTATTGCACGAACTTAGAGCTTTAGGGCTTAGTGTCAATCTTCATAAATAAGCTTGGTTCATTTTCATAAAATGAACTAGTTGAACTTGTGTTTAATTTATTAGAATAATCCTAAAAATAAAAATATGGCTTTTAGAAAAGAAAATAAAGTAAAAAACGATTTTACTAAAATTTCTATTGGCTTGGCATCACCAGAAGAAATTCTTGAAAAGTCAGCCGGGGAAGTAATGAAGCCCGAAACTATAAATTACAGAACATATAAACCAGAAAGAGATGGATTATTTTGCGAAAGAATTTTTGGTCCTGTAAAAGATTTCGAATGTCATTGCGGAAAATATAAAAGAATTAGATATAAAGGAATAGTTTGCGATAGATGTGGTGTTGAAGTAACAGAAAAAAAAGTCAGACGTGAACGAATGGGGCATATCGGGCTTGTGGTTCCGGTTGCACACATCTGGTATTTCAAATCGCTTCCGAACAAAATTGGGTATTTGTTAGGATTGCCTACAAAAAAACTCGATACCATAATTTATTACGAAAGATATGTTGTAATCAATACTGGTGTAAAAGAAGCTGATGGAGTAAAATATTTAGATTTTCTTACAGAAGATGAATACTTAGATATTCTTGAAACTCTACCAAAAGACAACCAACTTCTTGACGATAGCGATCCAAATAAATTTATAGCAAAAATGGGTGCAAATGCACTTTTTGAATTGTTGTCGCGCATCGACTTAGACGCTCTTTCATATTTTCTTAGAGACAAAGCAAACAATGAAACCTCTCAGCAAAGAAAAAATGAAGCGCTTAAAAGACTTCAAGTTGTTGAAGCCTTTAGAGGTTCTAAAAAAGTGAACAAGCCAGAATGGATGATAATTAAAGTAGTGCCGGTAATTCCACCAGAACTACGTCCGCTTGTACCTCTCGATGGAGGAAGATTTGCAACTTCAGACCTTAACGACTTGTATCGTAGAGTAATAATTCGTAACAATCGACTAAAAAGGCTTATTGAAATTAAAGCACCTGAAGTTATTCTTCGTAATGAAAAAAGAATGCTTCAAGAATCTGTCGATTCATTGTTCGATAATTCAAGAAAAGCTAATGCAGTTAAAACAGACGCTAACCGTCCACTTAAATCGCTGAGTGATAGTCTAAAAGGAAAACAAGGTAGATTCCGTCAGAATCTTCTTGGAAAAAGGGTAGATTATTCGGCTCGTTCGGTTATTGTTGTAGGTCCTGAATTGCTACTTCACGAGTGTGGAATACCGAAAGATATGGCAGCAGAACTTTACAAACCTTTTATTATTAGAAAATTAATTGAAAGAGGTATTGTAAAAACTGTAAAATCTGCTAAGAAAATTGTTGACAGAAAAGATCCTGTAATTTGGGATGTTTTAGAAAATGTTTTAAGAGGACACCCAATTTTGCTTAATAGAGCTCCAACGCTTCATAGGCTTGGAATTCAAGCATTTCAGCCTAAGCTGGTAGAAGGAAAAGCTATTCAACTTCACCCTTTGGTTTGTACAGCTTTTAATGCCGATTTCGATGGCGACCAAATGGCTGTACATTTACCACTTGGCAATAATGCGATTCTTGAAGCTCAAATGCTTATGCTAGCTTCTCATAACATTTTGAATCCTGCAAATGGAGCACCAATTACGGTACCTTCTCAAGATATGGTTCTTGGATTATATTACATAACCAAAGAAAAGAGAAGTACTGAAACCGAAAAAGTAAAAGGTGAAGGTTTAGTTTTTTATTCTCCTGAAGAGGCAAATATTTCATATAATGAAGGAAAAGTTGATCTTCATGCAATAGTAAAAGTAAAAATTAGAGAATTAAAAGACGGAATAGAAGTAGAACGTCTGATAGAAACTACTGTAGGAAGAATACTTTTTAACGAAAGTGTCCCACCAGAAGTAGGATACATCAATGAACTTCTTACAAAAAAATCATTAAGAGATATAATTGGAAAAGTGCTAAAAATTGCCGGTACCTCTGCCACTGCCAACTTCTTAGACAAAATCAAGAGTTTGGGTTACAAAATGGCTTTCAAAGGCGGATTGTCATTTAATCTCGACGATATTTTAATTCCAAGCGACAAGCAAGATATGGTAAACGAGGGATACGATCAGGTCGATGAAGTTCTCTCGAATTATAATATGGGTTTCATTACTAACAATGAAAGATACAATCAGATTATTGATATTTGGACACATACAAATGCTCGACTAACAAAAACACTTATGTCGCGTTTATCTACAGATAAACAAGGATTTAACTCTGTTTATATGATGTTAGATTCTGGCGCAAGGGGTTCGAAAGAGCAAATTCGTCAGCTTTCCGGAATGAGGGGACTGATGGCGAAACCACAAAAATCTGGAGCAACAGGTTCAGAAATTATTGAAAATCCAATTTTAGCGAACTTTAAGGAAGGTCTATCAGTATTAGAATATTTTATTTCTACTCACGGTGCAAGAAAAGGTTTGGCTGATACGGCTTTGAAAACTGCCGATGCAGGATATTTGACAAGACGATTGGTTGACGTATCACAAGATGTGATTATTCAGGATACCGATTGTGGAACACTTCGTGGGCTGAATGCAACAGCATTGAAAAATAATGAAGAAATAGTTGAATCTTTATACGAAAGAATTCTTGGTAGATCAACAGTTCACGATGTTTTTAATCCATTGACCAACGAAAAAATTGTTGATGCAGGTATTCAAATTACTGAAGAAATTGCAAAATTGATAGAAGATTCTCCTGTTGAGCAAGTCGAAATTCGTTCGGTTTTAACTTGTGAATCCAAAAAAGGAGTTTGTGCAAAATGTTACGGAAGAAATCTGGCAACAGGACGCATGGTTCAGAGGGGCGAAGCAGTTGGAGTAATAGCTGCTCAATCTATTGGAGAACCCGGAACTCAGCTAACACTTAGAACATTCCACGTTGGTGGTACAGCCTCGAATATTACAACTGAATCTAGCATTATTTCTCGCTTCGATGGAATAGCAGACATAGACGAACTCAGAACAGTTGAATATGTTGACGATGAAGAGAACAAATTTGATATAGTGATTGGACGATTGGCAGAGCTTAGAATTATTGATAAAACTACAAATGTAGTTCTCTCAACGCATTTCATACCATATGGATCCAAAATGTTTATCAAGAATGGTGCAACTGTCAAAAAAGATGAAGTAATCTGTGAATGGGATCCATACAATGCGGTTATTATTTCTGAAGCTTCTGGTTTTGTCGATTTCGAACATATGATCGAAGGCATAACCTATAAAGTAGAATCGGACGAACAAACTGGTCTGAAAGAGAAAGTTGTTGTTGAAACAAGAGATAGGACTAAAAATCCAAGTGTAAATATTGTTTCTGAGGATGGTGAAATATTGAAATCGTACAACTTGCCGGTTGGTGCCCACGTAATTGTTGAGGAAAGAGATGCAGTTAGGAGTGGTCAGATTTTAGTAAAACTTCCGCGAGCTACAGGAAAATCTGGTGATATCACAGGTGGACTTCCAAGAGTTACGGAATTATTCGAAGCAAGAAATCCATCAAATCCAGCGGTAGTTTCCGAAATTGATGGAGAGGTTGCATTTGGAAAAATCAAACGAGGAAATAGAGAAACTATAGTTACATCAAAAACAGGAGAAGTCAAGAAATATCTCGTCTCGCTTTCTAAACAAATTTTAGTTCAAGCAAACGATTATGTAAAAGCCGGAACTCCACTATCTGATGGAGCAATAACTCCGGCAGATATACTTGCGATTAAAGGTCCAACAAAAGTTCAGGAATATATTGTAAATGAAGTTCAAGAAGTGTATCGTTTGCAAGGTGTAAAAATTAATGACAAACATTTCGAGGTTATTGTTCGCCAGATGATGCGTAAAGTAAATATTGTTGATCCTGGTGATACAAAATTCCTTGAAAAACAAATCGTTGATAAATGGGCTTTCCAGGAAGAAAATGACGATATTTACGGTAAAAAAGTTATATCCGATCCGGGAGATTCTATTCTATTTAAATCTGGTCAAATAATTTCGGCAAGAAAACTTCGGGATGAAAATTCAATTCTTCGTCGAAAAGATTTAAAATTGATTGAATCTCGCGATGTTGTACCTGCTACTGCCAGTCAGGTTTTGCAAGGAATTACTCGGGCTGCACTTCAAACAAAAAGTTTTATGTCGGCAGCCTCCTTCCAGGAAACTACAAAAGTTCTGAACGAAGCAGCAATCCGCGGTAAAGTTGATGATTTGGAAGGTTTGAAAGAAAATGTAATTTGTGGACATTTGATTCCTGCAGGTACTGGTGTAAGAGAATACAACGATATAATTGTAGGTTCTATGGAACAGTATGAAAGTTTACTCGGTCATGCCAAACAAGGTGATGAAGACGAACCTGAAGAAGATATCATTGAATAGTAAACATGTTTTAAATTTTAGATATTGAAATTATGAGCGATAAAAATAAACCATTACCAAACCAAATAAATATTGAGTTAAGTGATGAAGTGGCACAGGGTACATATTCAAATTTAGCTGTAATTACTCATTCAGCATCAGAATTTGTAGTTGATTTTGTGAGAATAATGCCTGGAATTCCTAAAGCAAAAGTTAAGTCCAGAATAGTTCTTAGTCCTGAAAATGCGAAACGATTAATGCTCGCTCTAAACGAAAATGTTAAGAAATTTGAATCGATACATGGCCCCATAAAAGAGGTCAAACAGGGCGGTCCAGCAATGCCGATGAATTTTGGCGGTCCTACTGCACAAGCATAAATATTTTAAAAAGTCTCAACATTTGCTGAGACTTTTTTAATTTTTACCATGATTAGTTTAAACAATGTAAATATTTATTATCGGAATAAATATCTATTATGATTAAGTTTCTGACATATGTATTTTTCTTATTTATGTTTTTTTATTTAATGAAACATGTAGGAAGGTTATTGTTTCCTTTTCTAATGAAGCGATTTGTGAAAAAAATGACTAATTCTTTTCCAAATCAAGCTTCACAAGCAGAACAAAAAAGAAAAGGAGAAGTAACAATAGATCATAAACCAAAATCTGCAAAAAAAGTAAATAAGGACGAAGGCGATTACATTGATTATGAAGATATAAAGGAATAAAATTAATAATCTATAAAACTAAAAAAGTCCGGCAAAAATTTGTCGGACTTTTTTTAATGCAATTATTTCGGTTAAAACTATTTTCAGCACAAATTTTTGTTTAGGCTTTGCTACGAAATAAGTTGATCAAAGTAAGCGAAGTTATTTTGTGCAATAACAAGGCAATAACATAGGCAGCCATTAGCTACGGCGAGTATTTTTAAGGAAGTTTGCGTGCAAAATAGCAGCTTGAATGGGCAAGCTATTTCTTAGCAATGTCTTAGTTATATTTCTTTATCTAAGCAATTTGCTGGGATTTGAAAAATCAGATTCTGTTAAAGCCACGAATTTCTGTTTAATAATCCGTGGCTATTAGAACTGTTTATTTTCGTTTACAGGGTATCAAGGCAATTTAGATCTTCAAAAGCTAATTTAAGACGCTCAACCATAGATTTTTCTCCTTCGCGAACCCAAGCTCGTGGATCGTACTTTTTCTTGTTGGGTTTATCAGCACCGTCAGGATTGCCAATCTGGGCCTGAAGATAATCGTGGTTTTTATTTTCGTACTGACGCACACCATCCCAAAATGCCCACTGAGTATCTGTATCAATGTTCATTTTTATAACACCATAACTTATTGCTTCACGAATTTCTTTACGGCTGGAACCTGATCCTCCATGGAAAACAAAGTTTACTTCGTTATGATTTGTGTTATATTTTTCCTGAATATATTCCTGTGAGTTCTTTAAAATTTTTGGAGTAAGCTTTACGTTTCCAGGCTTATAAACTCCATGAACATTACCAAAACTTGCTGCAATGGTAAACCTGTTGCTAACTTTGCTTAACTCTTCATATGCATATGCTACTTCAGATGGTTGGGTATAGAGCAGTGCATTATCCACTTCAGTATTATCAACGCCGTCTTCTTCACCACCTGTAACACCTAATTCTATCTCTAAAGTCATACCGATTTTATCCATCCGTCTAAGGTATTCTTTACAAATTGCAATATTCTCTTCGATTGGTTCTTCTGAAAGATCTAGCATATGAGAGCTGAACAGTGGTTTGCCATATTCGGCAAAGTGTTTCTCTCCAGCTTCCAACAATCCATCTATCCAGGGTAGGAGTTTCTTTGCTGCATGATCGGTATGAAGAATTACAGGTACATTATAAGCTTCAGCTATAACATGACAATGTTTGGCAAAAGCAATTCCACCAAAAATGGCAGCTTTTTGATTTTCGTTGTTCATTCCTTTGCCGGCAAAAAATACAGCACCGCCATTTGATACTTGTATAAAAACAGGTGAGTTTACTTCACGTGCTGCTTCCATTACTGCATTGGCTGAATGTGAGCCTATTACATTTACAGCGGGTAGTGCAAATTTATTTTCTTTAGCAATTTTGAAAACTTCCTGAACATCATTTCCGGTAATCACGCCAGCTTTTACTTTATTAAATATTTTATTCATAATATTAAGTATTTTAGATAATTTCCATATTTGCTACAAAATTAAAAAAAGTTTGGAGTTTTTATATTCCTATTGAAAATTATTATTAGGAATTTATTTGTTGTAGCAATTGTATCATAAATATATATCTACTTCATAAAGTATGAAATTTATAAGTATTCTGTAACTACTCAGCACTTATTAATATTATGAAAACAAGTCTGATAGGACTTGATTGTTATTCAGTCCTTATGAAATGCGGGTTGCTCAGCAATTTGTAGAATAAGCCTGAAGGAGTTGAATTTCAGGGAATTGAACTCCTTCAAAGTTCTACTCGTCTTATATCATTAATTCAGTAGCTTGCACCTATTACTATTGATATTCAATTCCTTAAAGGATTGTTATTGATTAGTTAAAATTATTTTGCGGAGAGGGGGGGATTCGAACCCCCGGTACCCTTCACGAGTACGGCAGTTTAGCAAACTGCTGGATTAAGCCACTCTCCCACCTCTCCAATAAAGTTCGGCAAAGATAGAAAAATCATTTTTTCGTAACAAAAATATTTTTAAAATTTATTTACTTTTGTTCGGTTCATAAAATTAATAAAAATAGAATGAAGATTTCTTATAATTGGGTAAAGCAATATGCTGATATTGAGTTAGATGTTGAAAGTGTTTCGGAAATTTTGACCGATACTGGGTTGGAAGTTGAAGGAATAGAAAAATTTCAATCGATAAAAGGTGGGCTAGAAGGCATAGTCATAGGTGAAGTAAAAACCTGCTTCAAACATCCTGATGCTGATAAACTTAGCCTAACTACGGTAGATATTGGAAAAGATAATTTGCTGAATATTGTTTGTGGAGCACCAAATGTTGCTGCCGGACAAAAAGTTGTGGTTGCAGGAATTGGAACTACATTATTTATCGGCGATGATCAGATAAAACTAAAAAAGAATAAAATCAGAGGACAAATTTCTGAGGGCATGATTTGTGCCGAAGATGAAATTGGACTTGGAACTTCACATGATGGAATTTTGGTTTTAGACGAAAATGCTAAAGTAGGAGAATTAGCAAAAAATTATTTCAAAATTGAAAATGACACAATATTTGAAATCGGACTCACTCCAAACAGAATTGATGGAGCTTCGCACTATGGAACAGCTCGAGATATTGTTGCTTTTCTGAAACAAACTCGCAAAATTGATCTTGTAAAACCATCTGTTGAGAATTTTAAAATAGACAACCGGAATTCAAAAATTGAAGTTTTTGTTGAAAATCAGGGGGCTTGTCCGCGATATTCTGGCATAACTATCTCAGGACTTGATGTAAGAGAATCGCCCGATTGGTTGAAAAATCGATTGCTTTCAGTAAATCAGAAACCCATAAATAGTGTTGTTGATATTACGAATTATGTAATGCTCGAAACCGGGCAACCTCTCCATGCTTTCGATGCCGAAAAAATTTCAGGAAACAAAGTAATTGTTAAAACTCTTCCGAATAAAGCCAAATTTACAACTTTAGACGAAACCGAAAGAGAACTTTCTGAGCAAGACTTAATGATTTGTAACGAAGAGCTGGGAATGTGCATTGCCGGAGTTTTTGGTGGAATTGACTCTGGAGTTACTGAAAAAACAAGAGATATTTTCCTCGAAAGTGCACATTTTAATCCAGCATTTGTCAGAAGAACTTCAAAGCTTCATAATTTAAATACCGATTCTTCTTTCAGATTTGAACGAGGCTCCGATCCAAATAATACTATTTATGCACTTAAACGTGCCGCACTTTTAATTAAAGAATTAGCCGGAGGAAAAATTAGCTCCGATATTATTGACATTTACCCTGAAAAAATTGAGCCTATCCAACTGAAAATTACATATTTCAATATATGGAGACTTATAGGAAAATCTATTCAGAAAAATGAGATAAAGAAAATTCTTGAATCGCTTGACATAAATATTCTTAGCGAAAATGAAGAAGAATTAAATATTGAAATTCCTACTTATAGGGTTGATGTTCAGCGAGAAGCAGATGTTGTTGAAGAAATATTGAGAATATACGGTTATAATAATATCGAAATCTCAAATCATGTAAATTCTTCACTGCAATTTGCTCAAAAACCTGACAAAGAGAATATTAATAACAAAGTAGCCGAATTTTTGGTAAGCAACGGATTTAACGAAATGATGGCAAATTCGCTCACAAAAAAGGATTACTATGAAAATATAGAAAATTTTGATAGTTCAAAAAATGTTAATATTTCAAATCCTTTGAGTCGAGATTTAAATACTATGCGAAGATCTTTGTTGTTCGGTGGACTTGAGGCAATTGCATACAATTCTAACAGGAAAAAATTCGATCAAAATTTATTCGAATTTGGTTTTTGTTATTCAAAAATTTCCGATAATTTTAATGAAGAAATTAAAAAACAATTTCTCGAAGAAGAACATCTTGCACTGTTTCTTTCCGGAAATAAGACAATGGCAAGTTGGAATTTGAAAGTTGAGCCAACAAATATATTTTATCTAAAAGGCTATGTTGAAGGGATTTTGGCAAAAATTGGTATAAATATCAATGCTATAAATATTGAAGAAATCAACAATCAATTTTTCAATTCTGGGCTGAACTATTCTTATCAAAAAAAGTCAATTGTTGAATTCGGTGTGGTTTCAAAAAAACTACAGAAAAAATTTGATTTAGAAAATGAAGTATTTTATGCCGATTTTCATTGGAATAATATTATTTCATCAATAGGAAAAAATAAAATTCTATTTACCGAAATTCCAAAATATCCTGAAGTTAAAAGAGATTTGGCATTATTGATAGATAAAAATATCAAATTTGAACAAATAAAAAATCTTGCCTACAAAACTGAAAGAAAACTTTTGCAAAATGTTTCGCTTTTCGATGTTTACGAAGGCAAACAAATTGCTGACAATAAAAAATCATATGCAATTAGTTTCATTCTGCAAGATATGTACAAAACGCTAACTGACAAGCAAATAGATAAAATTATGAAAAAATTCATTTTTGCTTTCAAGAATGAATTTGATGCTGAAATTAGATAAGGACCGAACTTTTTAAAAAGACAGGATAAGTTGTGCATATTATTTATCAATAGTTAAATTTACAAAATGGAACTTGAAAAAATATACAATGAGGATTGTTTAATTACAATGCGCAATATTCCGGACAACTTCATTGATTTTATAATAACATCGCCACCTTACGACGATATTAGAAATTATAATGGTTATAAATTTGAATTTGAGAAAATAGCATGTGAATTATTCAGAGTATTAAAAAATGGGGGAATAATTGTTTGGGTTGTTGCAGATGCAACAATTGCAGGAAGTGAGTCGGGAACATCATTCAAACAAGCATTGTATTTCAAAGAAATTGGCTTCAGGCTTCACGACACTATGATTTATTATAAGAATAACCCAATGCCACAAACAGGAAAAAGGTATCATCAACACTTTGAATATATGTTTGTATTATCAAAAGGAAGTCCAAAAACATTTAATCCATTGACTGAACCAACAAAATATCAGGGACTTGCCAATATGAAAAACAGAGGGCAAAAAGGTTCCTTAAACTATGAAAAAGTTGAACGGACAACTGAAAAAAAAGTTGGTAATGTGTTTTTTTATTCGATAGGTGGTGGAATTTCAACCAAAGACAAGATAGCATATAATCATCCTGCAATATTTCCCGAAAAATTGGTAGCTGACCAGATTAATACATGGACTAATGAATCAGAGCTTATATATGATCCATTTATGGGAAGTGGAACAACTGCAAAAATTGCACATATATTAAATAGAAGGTGGATAGGTTCTGAAATTTCTAAAACATATGTAGAAATTGCTGAAAAGAGATTAAAATTGCATACGATGAATAACTTGTTTACAGAGAAATAACATGGATTTAGTTGAAAAAGGTTCACAAACTGCAAAGAACGGTTTCAGAAATGAAGACGATATTGTGAAAAAGTTTAACGAATGGGAAATTGATAAAGATGCTCAGAATTGGTTAATTTTGATGCAGTATGAACTTTCAGAAATTGAATTTGTTGAAGCTGTAAAAATTTCTGGATATAAAACTGATGTTCAAGTTCAAGTAATTATTAAATTGAAAAAAGCAATTGATGTTGAAAATATACAAGTTAAATTAGTAAGTAATTCGAAAGGATATAATCAAATAGATAAACGTTGGGTTGATAAATATGCAGAAATGTGGGATATTCCAAAGAATATTGTTTCTATTCTTAGAAGATATACTGGCGAAGAAAAGCCTACAATAAAAAGCCCAAAAGATAATCGAAGAATGTTTGCAACTGAATTTACCGAAAATGGAGCAAAATAATATAATTAGATGGTTGAATAAAAATCAATCATTAATCATATCTGACATATTAAAAGGACGTGGAAAATTTGCAGCTGAATGGATGTTAGTTGCTCAAAAAATTGAAAAGAATGCAAGGTGGATATTAAAACCTATGAACTTTTGTATGAATTTCTTTGGTAATGGAGAAATTGTGATTTCTACAAGAGGAAATTTCAAGATAGGAAGAATCACCATGCAAAGAAAAGGCGGTGATGGTGGCAGGGATACTGCTAAAATGCTGCAATTTAAAATAAATCCCGCTGAATTGTTTGATATTAAATAAAACACCAGCTCAAGTAAATTGATAAACTCTATCTTCACAATTTCCATATTTATGATATTTATTGCTTAGTGAAATTAAAATTATGACAAAAATAGTAGTTCTCGGAGCTGGTTTGGTGGGTGCACCAATAGCTTTTGATTTAGCAAAAGACAAAAATTTTAAAATAAGCATTGTAGATAAAGATGCAAAACCTTTAGAAAAGTTTGAGAATACCGCGATAAAAGCTATTTGCCGCGATTTATCGAATGCCGGTTCAGTGAAAGAAATAGTTAAAGATTTTGATTTTGTAGTAAGTGCAGTTCCCGGATTTATGGGATTTCAAACAATAAAAGCAGTTATTGAATCGAAAAAAAATGTTGTTGATATTGCATTTTTTCCTGAAGATCCATTTCTGCTCGATGAATTAGCAAAAAAAAATAATGTAATTGCGATTACCGATTGTGGTGTAGCTCCCGGTATGAGCAATATTTTAGTTGGACATGCTCATAATTTGTTAGACAAAACCGAAAATGTAGAAATTTACGTTGGAGGATTACCGCAGATTCGCCAAAAACCATTCGAATATAAAGCAGTTTTTTCGCCAATAGATGTAATTGAAGAATATACCCGACCTGCCCGTCTAATAGAGAATTTTCAAGTTGTAACAAAACCAGCATTGACCGAATGTGAATTGATGGATTTTTCAAAAATCGGCACACTTGAAGCTTTTAATAGTGATGGCTTACGCTCGCTGGCTTACACCATAGACGGAAAAAACATGAAAGAAAAAACTTTAAGATATCCTGGACATGTCGAAAAAATGAAATTGTTTAGAGAAACCGGTTTTTTCGATAAAAATGAAATTGAAATAAATGGGGTAAAAATTAGTCCTTTAGATTTCACTTCAAAAATACTTTTTCCAAAATGGAAATTGGAGAAAAACCAGCATGATATTACTGTTATGAAAATTCTTGTTGAAGGATATAAAAATGAAAAATATAAATCCTTCACATACGATTTGTTCGACAGATACGATTCTAAATCAGAAACACATTCTATGGCACGAACTACAGGATATACAGCGAGTTCTGCAATCAGAATGTTGATTAGTAACATTTACACTCAAGTGGGGATTACTGTTCCTGAGTTTCTTGGGAAAAATCAAAAATGTTACGAATTCATTATAGATGAGCTTGCCAAAAGGGGAATTCATTATATTGAAAAAATTGATTAAGAATTTGCCAAAATTACTGATATTATGATTGTTAGAATTATATCATTAATGTATTTTCCATAATTTCTAAAGATTCTTTAAATCTAAAACTATCAATTTTGTATGAGAACATATCTCCCAACAATAATAATTGTTCTTATAAATCTTTTGCTTGATTTATACGTTTTTAAAGGAATTAGAATACTTATAAAAAAAAGAATAATTAGAAAAACACCGAAAATTTCTATATACATATCTTATTGGTTTATAAGTTTTTTATATCTATTCTCTTTTTTGGTTTTGCTACCCGATACTCGCGAAATTGACAGTCGTCAGGAATATCATAAAATATTTACATTTATTGGTTTATGGGCATTGGTTTTTATTCCAAAAATTGCATTTACGATATTTCATTTTATCGAAGATATTTCAGAATTGATTAAGCGTTTAGTACAGAAAATCAGAAATATAGGAAATGTTTCTACCGATGAGTTACCTAAAATATCAAGAACAAAATTTATTTCTCAAATTGGAATTGTGTTTGCTTCCATTCATTTTTTTTCAATTTTATATGCTATCACTAAAGGTAGAAGTAACTATAAGATAAAAAACCAAAACCTATTTTTCAATAATTTGCCCTCAAATTTCGATGGTCTGAAAATTGTCCAAATCTCTGATTTCCATATCGGAAGTTTCTTTGGAAGCCCTGATGAGGTCGAAAAGGCGGTGAACATAATCAATGCACAAAATCCAGATTTAATTTTATTTACCGGGGATATGGTAAATAATTTTGCAAACGAAATGGAAGAATTTATCGATATTCTTCAAACCCTTGAAGCAAAATATGGAAAATATGCAATACTTGGCAATCACGATTATGGTAACTATATCGACTGGAAATCGAGTGATGAAAAAAATCAGAATCAAAAAGATTTGGTTGATAATTTCAAGAAAATAAATTTCAATTTATTGTTAAACCAAAACGATACGATAAAAATATATGATCAGGAAATTTCGATTATAGGAGTGGAAAATTGGGGTTTGCCACCATTTCCACAATATGGTAATTTGAAAAAAGCAGTGGAAGATGTCGAACCCGATAATTTCAAAATCCTATTGTCGCACGATCCAACTCATTGGGACGAACAGGTAGTTTCAAAAACAAATATAGACCTAACACTTTCAGGGCATACTCACGGAATGCAGATGGGAATTGATGTTTTGGGAATAAAATGGAGCCCTGTGAAATTTATTTATAAGCGATGGTCTGGTTTATATAATGAAAAAAACCAATATTTATATGTAAATATTGGTTTAGGATTTATTGCTTTTCCAGGGCGAATTGGAATGTTGCCGGAAATTACTGTGGTAGAACTTCATACAAAAGTCTAATCAAAATATCATAGAAATCTGTAAGCGAGAATTAGTAATAGTCTTCTTTCAGAGGATTCCAGTTTTTAGATGAATTTTATCTTTATTTCATTTATTGAAAAGTTGAAAATTCTGGATATGTTTTTTTTTAAGCCTTCATTTTAAATGATTAAAATCGCCGGTGCAAGCCATTTCTTTAAGGATAATAGGCAAAAAAAAATATTGTTTTTTGACGAAATGATTATTTTGCCTGACTAAAATTCTAACTCGAATGTAAAGGAAATTTTTTTATGTCTTATTTTAGTCTAAAAATGCCTTGATAATTAGATATATATAGGTAAATTGTTGTTTGTCCTGACCTGAAATATTTTAAACTTAACAACCATTTTGTAGAAATGGCGTATCATAAATTGTTCATTAATCAAAAACATTTTACTGATAAACTTATAAATTTTAATTGCAAACAACATGAAAATTACAATAAACATACTACTCACTTTTTTACTAACTACTTTTTTATTTTTAACATACACTAAAGCTCAAAATGTTGAAATTGATCAACTTTTCGGGAATTCTCATTTTTTGTTAGAGCAAATGGAAGATGTAGTTGTTGTCAGTATGGAAAAATCTCCTTGGGAGGCATTCACGCTAAGTTTAACTAATGGAAATTTTATTGAAAATTCTATTTGTAATATTCAATTCAAATCATTTGAAAACATAGATATCAGAGTCGATTTTAGTAATGGAAATACAATTTTTGAAGGAATCAAAGAAAGCATTGTTGGAATGGACAAGTTTCAAAATTTAGAATTCGACCTTTCTGATATTATTTCGAGCATTGATTACTCTTCAAATCCATACCTTATTATATATGTAAATCCCGGACATGAATATTCTGGAGAAATAATGCTTAAAACTATAAATTTCACCATGAATAGTGAAGCTGAAAAAGAATCATTAAGCGAGCAAATATTAGATTTTGAACTTTCGGTTTATCCAAATCCTGCTAATGATATTATAAATATTGAAATGCCGGAAGGATTCGAAGGAGAGATTGTTGTTAGAGATATTTCAGGTAGAGTGGTTTTTGAATCAACTGTAAACAATTCGTTTGAAACAATTTGTCAGGCAAATCTGTCTCATCTTCAATCGGGTTCCTATTTTGTTAGTATTATTGATGATGAAAATCTAATTTCAAAAAAAATACAATTATACTAATTGAATAACAAATTATAAATCAATATAAAACTCAAAAATATGAGAAAGATTTTTACTCGAACTTTTAATAATATACTTTCATTATCTATATGTATATATATTTTTTTTTGTATTAGCACAACTATAGCTCAAGATTCAAAACTGATACTTTCTCCATCGATGGTTACAAACGAATCAGGCTTTGGAAATGCCGGATCTATGGTTGACGAACAAGCAATTGCAGGCGATCCTGGAAATGGAAATGGGGGTGCTCCATCAACAAAATGGAAAGTAGGTTATTCTGCATCATACTTTCCAGCAAGTGCGTATATCGATTTAGGCTCAATGACCGACATTTCTCGTATTTACTTTTACGATTACAATAATGTTAAAGATATGATAATTGAATATGGTGAACCCGGCAATTGGCAATATCTCTTAACTGAACCATTAGATAAGTACAAAAAATGGAAAGAGCATTTTGTTTCTTGTAATACTCGCTATATTCGATTTACTCATACAGGCTCTGGTGCTTATTTTACTGAAGTTGTTGTTTATGTAAATAGTGTAGCTCCACAAATACCTTCAATTTCAGATTTTCAATCTGATTCAATTTTTGAAAATATAGCTTACCTGCAATGGACAGATGTTGTTACAGATTCCTTAATTGGAAATATCACAGAATATGATTTCAGATATAGTACAGAAATTATTACTGAGCAAAATTTTTACTCAAGAGCATCATATCCATTGATAAATATACCTGATTCGGCAGGAACAGTACAATATGCTCAAATACCAAATTTACAAGCAAATAAAATCTATTTTTTTGCATTGAAAGTCGTTGGAGACATCCCAAATACAAACCCAAACTTGTATGGAGGAGCAAGCATTAGATGTAGTGATATGTCTAATGTTATAGAAATTACAACTTTAGCTTCACAAACTCAGGGCGAATATAGATTAGTTTTAGAACCATCACAAGTTTTAAACGAACATAGTTTTGGTTTCCCGGAACGTATGATAGATGAACAATTGTTGTGTGGAGATCCTGCCAATTCAAGTTATGAACCAACTACTTGTTCATCTTCTGATATTAATAGCTCTCTTTTTCCGGTGAGCTCGTATATCGATTTGCGTGCAATTCACCATATAAAAAAAATATATCTGTTCGATTTGAATGGATCAGCTTATGTAAATATCGAATATGGAGAACCTGGTAATTGGCAATTTTTGTTAAGCGATCCATTAGATTCCTACAAAAACTGGGAGTTACATAATGTTGATATTTTTACAAGATATTTGCGTTTTACTTTAACCGATGGTGCCGCACATTTTGCAGAATTAGTTTTATACGCCTATGACAATGGTGTAAATCCGACAGAATCAAAAATCTACATGGACCCTTCTATGGTTAACAATCTTTCTGGATTTGGCGATGCGGGTAATTTAGTCGATGAACAAATCCTCTCAGGAGATCCGGCAAATAGTCCTGGCGGAAATCCTTCGGAAAAATGGAGTACTGGCTTTCAAAGTTCAATACCTTATCCTTGCTATGCCGTAATAGATTTAGGAAAACCATATACTTTATCTAAAGTGTTTTTATACGATGTTAATGCAACAGGAGAATTTACAGTTGATATTGGTACACAAGTCGAATGGATACCTATAATCTCTGATCAATTGACCGGATATTTAGCATGGAATCAGCATAATGTGGCAGTTACAACACGCTATTTGCGAATAGGCAAACATACTCCAACTTCAAATGTTTCAGAAATAATAATATATGGATTCGATTATTATCAAAATGTTATTGATACTATTCCTCCTGCAAAAGTAATCGACTTGATTGTTATTGATAGTACAACAAACTCGATATCGCTAAGTTGGACAGCTACTGGCGATGATGAATTTGAAGGAACAGCCTCAATTTATGATATCAGATATAGTTATTTGCCAATTACTGAACAAAATTTCGATCAAGCTAAGAAAATTTCAAATTCTCTTGTCATAGAAGAAGGAGGGACAACACAAAATATTAGTATTGATAGTCTTTTTTCTC
>JABHKC010000154.1 GCA_018692315.1 Bacteroidota bacterium
TAGCTAAAAAACAAAAGGAGGTAAAAATGTAAATTCAAATACAAAATCATGACAGCCCTAAAAGCTGAATGGGAAAGCTATATCTAGTATTCTTTATTGAGAATTTGTGACTGGCTGATTATTTTTGTTGCGGAATTACTGGATTTTTCTGTTTTATTATTTTAAGCAAAGTTAAATATCTATATTTGCGGCAAATTTTAAAGTGATTTTTTTAATAAAATTAATTTTTGAATATGAAAAAAAATGTTTTAATTATCGGTGCAGCCGGTAGAGATTTTCACAATTTTAATACATATTACAGAGGTAATACTTTGTATAATGTAGTTGCTTTTACTGCTGCTCAAATCCCAGATATTGATGGTAGGAAATATCCGGCAGAACTTGCAGGCGACTTATATCCTGAGGGTATTCCAATCTATGCAGAAGAAGAATTAACAGCTTTGATAAAAGACCTAAAAGTTGACGATTGTGTATTTTCATATAGCGACGTAACTTACCAAAAAGTTATGGCAATGAGTGCTATTGTAAATGCCGCCGGAGCAAATTTTGTTTTGCTCGGAGCCAAAGACACTATGGTGAAAAGTACAAAACCTGTTATTGCAGTTGGTGCTGTTCGTACAGGTTGCGGAAAAAGCCAGACTTCACGTAGAGTTATTGAATTGCTTATGGCAAAAGGCCTTAAAGTTGTAGCAGTTCGTCACCCAATGCCTTATGGCGATTTGGTTGCACAAAAAGTTCAGCGATTTGCAGAAGTTGCCGACCTCGAAAAACACAAATGTACAGTTGAAGAAATGGAAGAATATGAACCACATGTAGTTCGCGGAAACGTGATTTATGCAGGTGTCGATTATGAAGCAATTGTTAGAGCAGCCGAAAAAGATCCTGATGGTTGCGATGTTGTGCTTTGGGATGGTGGAAATAACGATTTCCCTTTCTACAAACCTGATTTGAATATTACAGTAGTTGATCCTCATCGTCCGGGACACGAATTAACTTATTATCCTGGCGAAGCTACTTTGCGTTTGGCTGACGTTGCTGTTATTAACAAAATGGACAGTGCCAATGCAGATGCTATCCAAACAGTTCGCGAAAGTATTGCCAAAGTTGCACCGGATGCAATAGTTGTTGATGCTGCTTCTCCAATAAAAGTTGACAATCCTGAGCTTATTAAAGGCAAAAAAGTTTTGGTTGTTGAAGATGGTCCAACATTGACTCACGGCGAAATGAAACTTGGAGCCGGAACAATTGCAGCAATGAAATTCGGAGCTGCTGAACTTATTGATCCTCGTCCATTTACAGTAGGAAAACTTAGCGAAACTTTCGAAATTTATCCAAATATTGGAACTCTTCTTCCAGCAATGGGATATGGTGAGCAACAACTTAAAGACCTCGAATCTACAATCAACAATACAGATTGCGATTCAGTAATTATTGGAACTCCTATCGATTTGAATAGAATTGTAAAAATTGATAAACCAAACACTCGTGTTTATTACGATTTGCAAGAAATTGGATATCCAAACTTAGAGCAAGTAATCGAAGATTTTGTTGCAAAACATAATTTGTAAGAATCAGATATTTCGAATATTGAAATAATAAAATCCTCCTATATTTTTTAGGAGGGTTTTTTTTTGCATTATATTTTAGAAGTTGAACAATCCTTTCAAAATCATAAAATCGTAACTAATCAGTATAGGAAACTTGAATTTAATAATAAGCTTTCTCTGTGAAACTCAGTGTCTTCTTTGCAATTCTTTGTGAAATAGCTATTACACAAAGTTGCTCGGAGAAGCACAAAGTGGCACAAAGATTAAAAATAAATTAGTAACAAATCATTAAATGATAATAAATTTTAACATATAAACTAAAGCAAAATTAATAATCTAAGTGCAAAGTTCGCAAAGAAAACATATTCAACAACTTAGCGTACTTTGCGTAAAACATAGCATTCTTTGCAGTTAAAATTCACTTCGCAACAATCATAAATTCAACACTTTAAACAGGTTGATTAGTTACAGAAATTATTTATGAACCGTATTATTATTACTTTTCAGTAAACTGATTAGTTGCCTTTAATCTACAAACCTTTGAAATTCCCAAATCTTCCTATCTTTGCATTTTTAAATTATTTTTATGAAAAAAACTAAAATTCTGATACTACTTTTTTTAATAAGCATAAGTTTGTTTGCACAAATACCTGCCGGATATTACGATGGAACGGAAGGATTGTATGGCGAAAACTTGAAAGAAAAACTTAACGATATAATCAAAGGACATTCAGAGCAGAGCTATACATATTTGAAGACCATCCTGAAAGAATCTGACGAAGATCCAAATAATTCGAACAATGTAATTTTGCTTTATACCGGAAGGTCTCAATCGAAAACCTCGTTTGGTGGAAATGCTGACGATTGGAATCGCGAACATGTATGGGCAAAATCTCATGGCGATTTTGGAGACAATCCTCCTTGCGGAACCGATGCACATCACATTAGGCCCACCGATGCTTCGGTAAACAGTGCCCGCGGAAATCTCGATTTTGATGATGGAGGAAGTCAACACAGCGAAGCTACTGGTTGCTACTACGATGGAAATTCCTGGGAGCCAAGAGATGAGGTAAAAGGCGATGTTGCAAGAATGATATTTTATATGGCAGTTCGCTACGAAGGTGAAAATGGGGAGCCAAATCTCGAAATGGCAGATGATGTTAACACCTCACCTCAGCCACTTCATGGAAAAATGAGCACACTGCTTGCATGGCACCAGCAAGACCCACCCGACAGTTTTGAGCAAAACCGAAACGATGTAATTTATTCATATCAAAACAACAGAAATCCTTTTGTCGATCATCCGGAGTTTGTAAACAATATTTGGGGTTCTACTCAGAATATTCCTGAATTTCTCACAAATCCAATTGGACAGGCAACTGTGGGAATCGAATATAGGTATGATATTTCAGTGGAAGATGGAAATTCAAACCAAATGTTTTTTGGATCTACAGTTTTGCCGGAATGGTTAAATTTTTACGATAATCTCGACAATACTGCTGCTTTAATAGGTACACCCACAGAAATTAATATTGGTTTCCAACAGGTCGAAATTTACGTAACTAACAATATTTCCGATACTGTTTTTCAATCGTTTGCAATTCAGGTTAGCAATTCTAATTCAATTGCAAAAAATGAAATTGAAAACATAAATATTTACCCAAATCCTGCCCATAGCTTCGTAAATGTAGATTTATGTGCAGAACAGTTAAATTCATATCAATTATTGATTTACAATGAATGTGGAAAACTTATGAAACTGAGGAATTTTGAAGGAAACAATAAAATCGAAAATATTGATATTTCTGATTTAAAAAACGGATTTTATTTTATGAAAATTATTTCGGATAAATCTGTTTTGTATGATAAATTAATAATAAAATAATTCAAAATATGTTGTTTTTAAAATTGATATTATTGTCAGTTGGACTAATTTCTATAGCAATGCTGTTTCTCGCTACCCAAATTTTGCTAAAGAAGAACGGAAAATTTCCAATAACCTCAGTTGGAAAAAATCCGGAAATGCGAAAGAGAGGGCTAAGCTGTGCCAAATGCGATGAACAGAGCAGATGTCATAAAATTAAGGAATTAAAAGATTTGGAATAAAACAAATACAAAATTTCATAATAATTCGTTTTCAAAGAATGATAAATGAAATTTGAAATAACAAATGATTGAACTTCAGAAAATTAACAAAAGTTATACAACCAGCTCAACCAACCTTCACGTCCTAAAAGGAATTGAGTTAAATATCGATAAAGGCGAGTTTGTCTCAATAATGGGCTCGTCCGGTTCCGGAAAATCTACATTGCTAAATATTATTGGGATTTTAGATTCCTACGACTCCGGTAAATATCTATTAGACGGTAAGCTCATGAAGGACTTGTCGGAAACAAAATCAGCATTTTATAGAAATCAATTTATTGGTTTTGTTTTTCAGTCCTTCAATTTGATCCCTTTTAAGACGGCTTTAGAAAATGTAGCTCTACCGCTTTATTATCAAAATGTTAGAAGAAAAAAAAGGCATTCTATTGCTTTAGAATATCTTGATAAAATGGGCTTGAAAGATTGGGCTAGCCATTTTCCGAGTGAAATGTCGGGTGGCGAAAAACAAAGAGTTGCAATTGCACGTGCACTAATTTCAAATCCAAAAGTAATTCTCGCCGACGAACCTACAGGTGCTCTCGATTCAACAACCTCATACGAAGTTTTAGATATTTTGCATGATATCAATAAAAGTGGAATCACAATAGTTATAGTTACTCACGAACACGATATTGCTGAAAAAACCGATAGAATAATTCGTTTGAAAGATGGGATTATTGAAAATTAATCAAATTTGAATAATTGAAATGAGCGATATTCAGGACAAAATATTGAAGTTTACTAATTCTGAGAATATTAACGATTCCTTAGAATTGGTTTTTTCTGAATATTTGAAATTCAAAACTTTTTATTTGAAAAATGAAATTAGCCGTTTCGAATTGAAGTGGAGTGTGAATTTCGATGAGTTTAAGAAAATATTCGATCAAATGGCTAATTTCAAAACTAAGGAAATTGAAGAAGATATTGAAGAATGGGGATCTTTGATTTCTGAATTGGATTATTTTGTTGAATATCAGAAAAATGGAATAGAATAGTAAGGACTGAAAGCCAGGCAGTTAAAAGCACAGGGTGGAATGAAATGAAATCCTGTGAAATATGACATAATGAAAACAAAAGGGCTGAAAGCCCGATAGATATAAGAGTTTCAAAATTTAATCCTACACATCATTTTTAATTCAGTTTTGGTATTGCCATCAATTTCATCCAAGCCGGAACCAATTGTTTCTTTATCAGAATAATAGGTTCGAGACAGACGCAACCAAAAACTAATTTTGTTGTAAGGCGAATATTTTAATAATAAATATGTTCTTGTGCCTTTCGAATAAAATGCAGGAACTGAGAAGGCGTATAAAACATCGTTTTCGTAGGTATAGATTCGGGAATTCCAGGATTCAGTATCGAAAATTGCATATCTGAAAACTAAAGACAATGGAGTTTTCGAAAATTGGTAACGAATATCCTGAAAAAGCAAATAGCCTAACTCTCTACTTTTATTTTCTTCATCGAAAATCATATATTCAATTCTATTTCTTAAGGAAATATTTTTGGCAACTTCGTAAGAAATATGGTATCTGAACTTTGAAATTATAGTAGTTCCAACAGCTTCAATAGTCTGATTTTCACAATCTAAATTCTGTGGTTTAAGTTCATGTTTATATCTAAAATACATATTGATGTTTCTATGAAACAATCTGCATTGCAAAGAATATTCAGAACCTTTTGATGGTAAATTTATTTGGTGTTTCAACCAAGGAAAACTGTAAGTATCGAAATATGCAGAAACTGAAATATTCTTGAATAGAAAAATCTCACTTGCAAAATAAATTCCATTTTCATTTGAATTATCGGAACTTTCCGAGAAGGAATTGCTGTTCAATGCCTGATAGTCAGGTTCATATTTTCTATGTAAAACCGATGTTGTGATTCTATCATTTAGTTGAATTAAAACTCCATTTAGACTACCAAATGCAAGGTTTTGACTTATAGCAGTTTCGCCGAAAAAAATCAAATTCTTAAACGAATATTGATAGTCGATCCCAATATTTGAATTTTGTTTTCCAGAAAAATCAAATAACTGATATGGCTGATTACCTTGCGTAAATTCCGCACTATAATTGCTATTTACTAAAGTGATGCCCGACTTAAATTTTCTATGGAGAAAAGTAAGATTTGCTCCTGCAATTTGTTCGATATTTGCATGCTTATCTTCTAACTCATTGTATGTTCTGTGGTAGCCTGAAGTCTGGAATGAGCTAACCGATAAAATCTCATTATCGATAGTATCAGATTCGGCAATATTGGCATCAATTTTTTTTCTTGAAAAAAAGGCAGTAAAGCTAAATTTCTTGAAATCGAAAGTAGCAGCCACACCCCTTTGAAAATTGTTCTCATTCACAGAAGAATATTTTTTAATGCCAATTGGATTTTTCTTAATGTTGTTTACATTGTCTATTGATTTGTAGAAACTTAAGCCCGACCATAAACACAAGCCTTGTCCGAATTGGGTTTCGAAATCGCCTATAACAAGGGTTTTGATTTTCCAGATATTATTTAATTGTATAAAGCCAGAGTAGTAGTCGAAACCATTTTTTTGACTTCCCTGAAAAAACTCTTCCCCGTTGTCTTTTTCGGCGGTTATTCCGAATAAAATTTTATTATGATAATTGAATTTATATCTCGTGTAGATTTTTATTGGACTGCCAAGATATCTTGAATTTGGGTTTTCGGCCAAGGCAGAATCGGCGATTGGAGAATATCCAACTTGCTCTTCAAGTATTTGAGTACTACGCATTAAAACCTGATTGTTCCCATATTTGATAGCTTTTTTAGGAGAAATTATTTCTGTGTGGGTTTTCTCAAAAATTATAATAAATGGCAGTAAATTTTCCAACACTTTTCTACTATAACCATCAATCAATAAAATTTCATATTCGGAATATAAATTTCCATTTTCGATAATATATTGAAGTAGATTATTAATTTGAATTTCATTCAGAAATTGCAATTTTGCAAGCTCATCTTTATTTGTTGAGTTTAGATTTATTGGATTATCATAGAAGAATAACAAATTTTCAAGCAAACTTGTATAATCAATTTCATATTCCGAATCTTCTGCAATATTTTCAATAAAACTTTCAACAAAATTTTGTTTTGTAAAAACATCATCCTGTGCAAAAGTTGAGTTTCCCAGAAAAAATAATATAGCTATAAAAATTACAGAAAATGATTTGAGAATCAAAGAATTTGGAGGTTCAAATATAAGTGATTTAAAATACATGCTTCTTCTTTTAAAGTTCAGAAAACTACCGATTTGCGAAAGAAAAGTGCATTTCATTTTTTTTCTTCCCACTTAATTTAGTAGGTTTTGCTTGTAATTAAAAAGTATAGCCAATGGAAAAATGCGGTGTTGTTCCAAAAATTTCGTGCCTTGAAAAAGCAATATCGGCAGAAAATTTTCTGAATAAATATCCAATCCCAAAAGAGAAATTCGCAGGATTAGTTCTAAATCCTGTTCTCAACAATACATTTTTGACTATAAGATATTCAATCCCAATTTTAAAAACCGAACTAAAATCTATATCTTTTTCTGTTTCAATACATATTGTGGTTTTTTCGTAAAATTTATATGCGACTCCAATTTTGAATATTGTTGGAACTTTTTCTTCTGTCGATTTTGATATTTGAGATTTCGTAGGATTGAAAATGTGTGCGCCAATAATTAGGTTTTCAACGGGTTCGGAAATTATTCCGGCTTCGATAACCATAGTTCCCTGATTGTCGAAATTGTCGTTTATAAATGTATTAAAATAATCGAACTGAATTCCAACCGAAAACTTTTCGCCAAAAGATTTTGCATATGAAAGTGCAATTTTACTTTCGTTGTATTCTGTAAAGCCAAAGTAGGATAAATTGAACGCAAAGACTCCCGATTTTGTTGGCAATGCCAATGCAAACGATTGAAGACCAAAATCATTGTTGAAAAATTTGTTTTCGTGATGAAATCCTAAGGATATTTTTTTCAATTTTGTCAAACCGGCCTGGTTGTGATGCACAGACCAAATGTCGGACAAACAGACGCTTGCATTGCTCATAGCAGCTTGTCGGGCTCCAATAGGATAATTATCATTTGCTGCAAAACTTGTTGAAATTAGCAAAATGATAAAAAGTTTCAGTAAAATCAGTTTTTTTTTCACTTACAGATTTTAAATTCAAAAAAAAGATAGTAAATTGAGTTTATAGTTTCATACTCAGTTATTTGAAATTAATTAAATAATGGTATTTTAATTGGTTTTACAAAATTATTGAACTCTAAATTCAAAATTATATTTGGTCAAATCTTCATTTGCTTTTATTATTTTAGTCTTAAGATTTTCTTTGAATTCTATAGTTTTTTGCATAATATTCTCATCACCACTTGCCAGGATTTGTGCTGCAAGAATTGCAGCATTTTGTGCACCATTCAGGCTTACAGTTGCTACCGGAATTCCCGGAGGCATTTGCAAAATAGAAAAAATAGAATCCATACCATTCAGACTTGCATTTATAGGAACTCCTATCACAGGAATTGGTGTCATAGCAGCAATCACGCCCGGTAGATGAGCTGCCATTCCGGCTCCGGCAATTATCACTTTTATGCCTTTATTTTTTGCTCCTTTAGCAAATTCTTCTACTTTTTTGGGAGTACGATGTGCCGACAATGCGTTAATCTCGAATGGGATTTCAAAATCGTTTAAGGTATTCGCTGCTTTTTCCATTACTTTCCAATCTGATGTACTACCCATTATTATACTAACTTTCGCTTTCATATATTTGAAAATTAATTGATGTTTTAACAATAAATTTATAATTTCGCAATATACTTAAATTAGATAAATTGAAATATGAAAAGGGTAAAAATAATAGATAAAGAGTTTGAGATTTCAATACCCTCAAGCGAAATTCAAAATATTATTTTTCGTTTAGCCGATAAAATGAATAATGATTTAAGAGCTAAGAAAGTTATTTTTCTGGGGATTTTGAATGGCTCTTTTATGTTTGCCGGTGATTTGTTCAAAAAAATTGATATCGATTGCCAAATTACCTTTCTAAAAGTTGCATCTTACGTTGGGACAAGTAGCTCAGGAAATGTTAAAAGGTTAATTGGTTTAAACGAAGATATTAAAGATCAGGTGGTTGTAATTTTGGAAGATATTGTTGATACCGGAATTACTCTTGACAATATTATTAAACAACTAAAAGGATACGAACCTTCAGAAATTAGAGTTGCGACATTACTTTTTAAGCCGGAAGCTTATCAAAAAGAAATTAAGATTGATTATATCGGAAAAGAAATTCCGAATGATTTTATTGTTGGTTATGGGCTGGATTATAATGGTTTTGGCAGAAATTTAGAAGATATTTACACTCTGGTGTAAAATTTTTGTTTTTCGGAAAATATTTATAATTGTTTAAAAATTGATAGATTTTGAAAAGGAATAAAATATTTGAATGAATAAGTTGTTGGATATTTAGTTTTTTTTCATTTTTGTAGAAAATATTTGACAAATTTGATAATAGATATAAACAAGACGGAATAGTAACAAAACAACAAAATTATGTTAAACATTGCTTTATTTGGACCTCCAGGAGCAGGAAAAGGGACACAGTCAAAACTCCTTTTAGAAAAGTACAACCTTATTTATATTTCTACGGGAGATATTCTTCGCAAGGAAATAGCTGACAGAACAGAACTCGGCATGCAAGCAAAATCGTTTATCGATGCCGGAAATTTGGTTCCTGAAGAATTAATCATTAGATTGATCGAAAACAAAATTGTACAAAACTATGATGTAAAAGGATTTCTATTTGATGGATTTCCAAGAACATTAGTTCAGGCCTACATTCTTGAAGCTCTGTTGTTAAAATTTCATACCGGCCTGACTTGTATGCTAAGCCTTGATGTACCAAACAATATTACTACAAAAAGGTTGCTACTTCGTGGAAAAGAATCTGGCAGATCAGATGATTCCAGTGAAGTAATTATTAAACAACGACTTAAAGAGTATAAAAATAAAACAGCTCCGGTTGCAACATTTTACGAAGAACATGACAAATATTATCTCGTAAATGGAGTTGGAGAAATTGATAGTATTTTCACACGCCTTGTAAGTACTATCGAATCTTCAATCAATGAAGTTTGGCTTAATGTTGTTCTTACAGGACCTCCTGGTGCAGGAAAAGGGACTCAAGCAGCATTGTTGGCAAACAAATACAATCTCACGCATCTTGCCACTGGAGAAATGTTAAGGGAGGAAGTAGAAAATGAAACTGAGATAGGTAAGCAAGCTAAACCCTTTCTTGATGTTGGAGATTTGGTTCCAGACGAAATAGTTATAAGATTATTAGAAAGAGAGATAAATAGAAATCCAGAAACACGTGGTTTCGTTTTCGATGGCTTTCCTTCAAATGTAATTCAGGCATATATACTTGATGGCTTATTGAGAAGACGACAATCGGCAATTTCTTGTGCCATTAATATGGAAGTCCCAGTGCTTGAACTAATAAAAAGACTGAGAGCAAGAGGAAAAATATCAAATAGAATTTACGATGCAAATGTTGAAATTATTATTCACAGATTAGAAGAATATATGAAGAAACGTGAGGCATTGGCTAGCTATTTCCACAAACAAGATATTTTCTATTCTATTGATGGAGTAGGGGATATTGATAGTGTTTTCAATCAAATATGTTCATCGGTCGATATTGTTTTCAAACATGGGAAATAGCAATTTTATTGACTATATCAAGATTTTTTGCAAGTCAGGAAATGGCGGTAGCGGCTCAACTCATTTGCATAGAGACAAAATTACTCTAAAAGGCGGACCCGATGGCGGAAACGGAGGAAAAGGTTCCAATATCGTATTAAGAGGAAATAATAATTATTGGACTTTATTGCATTTGCGTTACAGAAAACATATTCTCGGTAAAAATGGTGAGAATGGCTCTGCAAATAACAAAACCGGAGCCGATGGTGATAATGTAATTATTGATGTTCCGCTTGGGACAATTGCACGAGATTTCGAAACAAATGAGATTATTGCGGAAATCACCGAACACAATCAAAAAGAGATATTTCAGAAAGGTGGTAGAGGCGGATTAGGAAATACTAACTTCAAAAGTTCCACCCATCAAACCCCGCGATTTGCACAAGAGGGAGAAGAAGGATTGGAAGGCTGGAAAGTTCTTGAATTAAAGATTCTTGCTGATGTTGGACTTGTAGGTTTTCCGAATGCTGGAAAATCGACATTATTGGCGGCAATCTCTGCAGCTAAACCTAAAATTGCAAATTATCCATTTACAACTCTAGTTCCAAATCTTGGAATAGTTAGTTATTACGATTATAAATCTTTTGTGGTGGCAGATATTCCCGGAATTATTGAAGGTGCTGCCGAAGGAAAAGGGCTTGGATTACGATTTTTGAGGCATATTGAGCGAAATTCCATTTTGCTTTTTATGGTACCCTCCGATAGTGAAGATATTCATAAGGAATACAAAATTCTTCTCGGCGAATTGGAAAAATATAATCCCGAATTGTTAGATAAAAAAAGAATTTTGGCAATCTCAAAATCCGATTTTTTAGACGATGAACTTATAGAAGAAATTGAGAAGGATTTGCCGGATATACCATACATTTTTATATCGGCGATTACAAATTCCGGACTTACAGAATTGAAGGATAAAATTTGGCGGGAATTGGTTTAGGTTTTTGATTTTTACCTCTTCTGTAAAATTGAATTCTATAATGGTTTTGTTAGAATTTCATATCTTCTTTCTGATTGAAATTTAATAGCATCTTATAAAGTAAATAGAGTTTCTATGCCTATTGTAAATTCTTTATGATTGGCCGAAATTCTATTTTTGATCCAATTCCATATACATCTCTTCAATCCCAACAACCATTTTATCCCACGAAAATCGTTTCTTCTCAATTTTCACATTTGCTTCAAATTCGTTTATCCTATCATTTTCATAGAAGTCAATTATCGATTCTGCAATAGAATTTGGGTCTCTTTCGCAAACATAACCAACTTTCTGGTGGGGAACAATTTCAGCTAAACCTCCAACATTGGTTACCAACATGGAGCGGTTGAAGTGATAAGCAATTTGTGTTACTCCGCTTTGTGTAGCAGTATGATACGGCTGAACAACCATATCGCAAGCTGCAAAATAGTATCGAACTTCGCTGCTGGGAATAAATTTGTCTGATATAATTATACTTTCTTCTAAATCGTTTTTCTTAATCAAATTTAAGTAGCCTACTTTGTCTTCATAAAATTCGCCGGCAATAATAGCCTTTATTCCTAATTCTTTGACTTTTATATTCGCCATCGCTTCAATCAACAAATCAAGTCCTTTATATTTTCTAATAATACCAAAAAAAAGTATATATCGATTTTCTTGCTTTAGTTGCAAGTAATTTTTCCCATCGCTTTTGTTTACACTGCCCCCAAAAATATTGTAAATAGGGTGTGGAATGAATTTTTTATATTTGTTGTTTGAAATTTCCGATAAGTCATCCAGAACCGATTCGGCAAGTGTTATGAATCCATCGCATGAATTTGCAAAATATTTCACTAAAGTGTTTGAAAAAATAAAACTTTCGTGCGGTATAATATTGTGAGTAACTGCTATTACCCGGATATTCGTTTTTCGTTTTATCAATCGGGCAATAGTTCCAAGAGCAGGTGCCATAAACGGCATCCAGTAATGAATAACAACTAAATCAGGGTTTTCATTTTTCACTTTTTTTGCAGTTCTAATCCACGACAGAGGATTAATTGAACTAATTAGAGATTCAATTTTGAAATCTTTGGGGGCTGATCCGGTGTCGAACTGAGTTTTTCCGGGAAAAAATGATTTTGGATATTGTAGATAGAACGAAACAATTTTTGAATCTCTTCCTTTTTGAACAAAAGCTTTACAAAGTGCCTCGTTAAAATTAGCAATTCCACCTCTTAGCGGAAAAGCAGGACCAATATTTATGTTTTTTATATTCACAACTTACTTTTTCTCAATAAAATAGATTATTTCATTTCTATCGAACTTGAGTTTTTCTAATTCATTTGGCGAAAATTCCTTAGCAAAATCATTTTCTGTAACTTTGAAACCAACAGATCGTAGTTTTTCGGCATAATCTAAACCGTAAAGTCTCAAATGATCTTTTTGCCAGAAATGCTTTTCGCGTTCAAACGGATCTGTTATGGTTTTATCTTCATAGGTTTCTTTTCTTGATATATCAATAGGTACTTGTAAAATTGCAAAGCCGCCTATTTTTAAAACTCTAAATATTTCCTGCATTGCTTTCAAGTCGTTATCAACATGTTCCAGCACATGATTACAAATGAAAACATCGAAAATATTTTCTTGAAAAGGAATATTTTCGATATTAAATTTAACATCGGCAAGTGGCGAAACCAAATCTCCTGTTTGGTAATCAAGATTTTTTAGATTCCTGAACTTTTTAAGAAATGGCTGTTCGGGAGCCATGTGCATCACTTTTAGTTTTGATGTGAAAAAGCTGGTTTTCTTTTTCAGGAATAGCCACAATAGTCTGTGTCGTTCGAGCGACAAACAGTTTGGACACAATACATTATCTCGGCGTTTTACGGCTCCGTAGGGCAAAAATTTACGGAAATTGCGTTCACAGACTGGGCAATATACATTTTTGCCAATGTAAAAAATTGATATTATTTTACTAAAAATAAAGCTGAACCTAATTAAAATAGGTCGCGGTATATTTCGCATCAACCAACTTATAAAATCTTTCACTATTTCTAATTAATAAAGTTTTGTGTTAAATTCAAATTATAATTTCTATAGGGCAATTGTTCATAAAAACGGCTATTTCTATTCCGGTTATTTTGATAGAATTAGAACTCTAAATTGTTTTTTCAACATTATATTTATTCCTCTCAGGCGAACTTCTTGAGACAAGCTCTGCAAGAAAACCTGCTAAAAACAATTGAACGCCAATGATTATCGAGAGCAAGGCAATATAAAATAATGGTTGCTCAACTATTTCTCTAACTGGCAGATGATTGAAAACATTGTATATTTTTTTTGCAATCAGCCATATAGAAACAAAACCACCGCTGAGAAACATAATAGTCCCGATTGTTCCAAAAAAGTGCATTGGTCGTTTGCTAAATTTCGAGATGAATGAAATAGAAATTAAGTCTAAGAAACCGTTCACAAATCTTTCTATACCGAATTTTGTAACACCGTATTTTCTTTCCTGATGTTGAACAACTTTTTCGCCAATTCTTTTAAACCCAGCCTGTTTTGCAAGTATTGGCATATATCTGTGCATTTCTCCATAAACTTCGATGCTTTTGATAACATTTTTTTTGTAGGCTTTCAAACCGCAATTAAAATCGTGAAGTTTAATTTTTGAAACTTTGCGAGCGGTAGCATTATAGAGTTTTGTGGGAATAGTTTTTGTTATTGGATCATGTCGCTTTTTTTTCCAACCCGAAACAAGGTCGAAATTATCGACTGTTATCATTTTATACAAGTCCGGAATTTCATCGGGGCTATCCTGCAAATCGGCATCCATTGTAATAATTACTTCGCCCTTCACATGTTCGAACCCGCAAAAAAGCGCTGCTGCTTTTCCATGATTTCTTCTAAATTTAATTCCTCGAATTTCTTTGTTTTTTGCTGATAATTCTTCAATCACTTGCCACGAATTGTCAGTACTGCCATCATCTACAAATATTATTTCATAAGTGAAATTATTTGTATGCATCACACGTTTTATCCAATCGTGTAGCTCTTTCAAGGATTCTATTTCATTGAATAATGGAATGACTACGGAAATATCCATTGAGACTTTCTTTGTTTTTTTATTGTAATTTTTTTAATCAGGGGTAAAACTATTCTATTTCGGCCATATCTTCAATAAATGGATCTCCTTCCTTTTTAATAAAAATAGAAATAAGAAGGGATAAAATGAAACCAATAAATGTTACTCCAATAATAGTAGTAATGGTAAAAACTAAAGGTGTCATCCATACCTGTGAGGTACTTATTATCATTTCAACATCATCTTCACTCATTCCATTGTTTAGTAATTCTTCAATTTGCATATCTTTCATTTTCTGAATAGCCTCTGTATCTATTACTGTATGAAAAATATATACATAAAAAGCATTTAAAATTGAAGCAAAAAAACTTATTAATGTTCCGGTACCTAAAGCCTTAGAATATGTGATAAATCCTTTTTGATAATTATCGCGATAAGATTTCATTGTTAGGTACAATGTTGCTGCAATTACTGCATATGATAGATATTGCATCTTTGGATTGAGATTCATATCTAACATATAAAGAACAATTGAATAACAAATTAACACTAATCCCAGTATAGCACCAAGATTCATTGATGGTTTTATATTTGACACTTTTTGATTTTCCATATTTTTAATTTTTTAATTAACTGAAATAATTACAATTTATTCTTTTGATTCTTGAAAATAATCTTTCGGAGTTTCAATTTCTACATCCGAAGAAATTATGCTTAGATTATTAACATCTGTAGTAATATAAAATATCCTGCAATTGTTTTCCCATTTCGATTTCACTTCTATTGGGTAATTTTTTACAATTTTTTCGGAATCTTTGGCAATACCCGATTCGTAGTCGTGAGGCTCCCAAACAAGATAGAAATTTGGGTCGTTTCCGGAGATTCGAAGTGCGGCTTTACGTATTTTTTTTGTTTTTTCTTCAAAAGTTTCTCGGGTCATAACATAAAGCTGGTTATCAATATCTTCTTGATTTTCACATAGTTGATAACCTATGCTTTTGTTATAGCTGATTGCCTTTTCGTTTTCCTTCAAAATTCTAATATACGACTCTTTTCCATTCAAGAAGTAGAAATTCATTTCAATTAGAATTAGAGAAGCTAAAACAGGAGCTATTGAGTTTTCGTATTTGTTGCTTTTAAGGAATAGCCCCGATTCAGACTTTTGATTCCCATATCTATCAAATCCTTTTTCGTTTATTACACCAATTTTCTCATTTTTATATATTATTATGTAATAAAAATTGTCTGGATTGTCAATCATTTCAAACCATGCTTTTTGCATTTCAGGAGTAATGTATTCACGATATTCCATTTTTTCTCTAACATAGTCGGAATTTCGCCATTCTCTCACCATCTCAATGTCTTCTTCTCGAATTCTCTGCAAAGTCAAGCCGTACTTAATCAATTTCATATCATGCATTATTTTTCACAAAAGTAATATTTGAAATTGATTTTTTCTACTGATTTTGAATTTTTGTTAAATTTGCTAATAAATCCTATTGATGACTACTTGAATGTAATTTATAGGATTTTAATATCTCTATGACTTGAAGATATTCGGATGAATATTTCAAAGAAAAAAAGTGCCCAGAACAAGACTCGAACTTGCACATCCAAATGGACACATGGCCCTCAACCATGCGCGTCTACCAATTCCGCCACCTGGGCTTTTCAGCCTGCAAAAATAGAAATATTCTTTTGCAAACTACATTTTTTATTTTAAATTATTTTATTATTCAATTGTTCAATTATGTGATTTTTAAGTTTCCTTCAAAAACTAAGTTTTCGAAAAACCATATGAATCTTTTCTAAAATGATCTTTTATAGCGATATCAATCTCAAAAATCTATAAATAGTTCTTCAGTAAGCCAGTTTTATCGTTAAATTCATTAATTTTTTTGTCCCAGTAATCTAATTTTGAATATTTAGAATTCCAATAATTATCATCATACCATTGATCATCAAGCTCTTCAACAGTTTTACCTTGTTGTTCTACCCAGGTAAAATACTTCAGATTGTGCATCCTTTTTTTATCATAATAGTTCAATTCTATCATGTTGTCGGTTTTGATTCCATGAAGTTTGCCTTCGTAGTCGATGGCAGCATTTTTCTGTTTATATTCACCTAATTTAATTTTTGATTCCTGTAATCTTGATTTATACATTTCCATAGAATCAGTAGCTACAGTAAAAACGAAATCGTTTTCGTTCATTTCATAATATTTAGCCATTTTTATTGCTCCAATAATATTTGCAATAGACGAAATCCCAAAGAGATGCAAATTATCGACAACATTTTCAGGTACTCCATTGTAAATAAGTTCCTCTTTCCCATTTCCATTATTGAACAAATTCATTAGGTTTATACAGACTTCATCGTCAATAGCAGCAACTAAGTCCATATTTTTTATGTTATGAATCCAAGGAACATGTTTGTCGCCAATACCTTCAATTCTATGTCCTCCATATCCATTGTAAAGCAAAGTAGGACATTGTAGAGCTTCTCCTGCTCCAATTTTTATTTGTGGAAATTTTTCGCGAAGATAATCGGCACTACCGAGCGTGCCAGCCGAACCTTGTGTTAGAAACATGGCTTTCAATCGGCTCTTTTCTGTTTTTTCGTTGATGAAAATTTCTTCTATGGTTTTTCCGGTAACTCCATAATGCCACAATGAGTTTCCAAATTCGCTGAATTGATTGAGTGTTACTATTTTATCCCCGCGTTCGGTTTCAAGTTGTTTTACTTTGTCGTAAATTTCTTTTACATTGCTTTCGCAACCTGGCGTAGCAATAACTTCTGCTCCGACCTTATGCAACCATTCAAATCGTTCGGGAGACATTTCTTCCGGCAATACTGCTATAGATTCGCAACCCAACAAATATGAATCATAAGCTCCTCCTCTGCAATAGTTTCCGGTTGAGGGCCAAAGGGCTTTCTGACAAGTAGGATCAAATTTTCCTGTAATTAGTTTTTCGACCAAAGGCCCAAAAGTTGCTCCAACTTTATGTGCACCTGTTGGAAAATATTTTCCTATTAGTACAAATATACGTGCTTTAACTCCTGATAATTCTTGAGGAATTTCAATATAATTCGCTTTTGCGAAACCGCCGCCCGACTCTATTGGTTCATTTTTCCAACTAATTCTGAAAAGGTTTAAGGAATTCAAATCCCACAAACCAATATTTTTTAACCCATTTTTTATCTTTTCAGGAATGAGCTCAGGATTTGCCATTTGGGCATAAGTTGGGAGAATAATGTTGCGTTCGCGGCATTGTTTTATTGTTTTGTCTAAAACGATTTTGTTTTTTTCTGTCATCTTTTTTCTGCTTGATATAGTGTTTTTTATTTTATTGATTATCTAAAAACAATTTCTCCTTAATTTCAGGAATCAGCTTCAATTTCGTGGCTTTTTCAAACAAAGTTTCTATTGCTTTTTTTCCTTCTTTTTTCAATGAAAAAGTGAAATCATTTGCATAAAGATCAATATGTTTTGAAATAACATTGTTGTCAATTTCTTGTGCATATTTTTTAACGAAATCGAAACTTGATTGCGGATTATTTTTGGCAAATTCTATACTTTTTTTCAGAACACGTTCAATCTTTAGTTTTGTATTATTTTCAAGATTTCTTCTTACGGCAATACAACCCAGAGGAATTGGCAGCTTGGTTTCATTTTCCCAAAATTCACCTAAATCTATTATTTTTTTCAATCCTTTTTTTTCGTAAGTAAAACGACTTTCGTGAATAATTAGACCTGCATCAACTTCATTGCTTAAAACTACTTCTTCGATATCTGAAAAAAGATATTCATGTTTTTTTTTAGCTTCTGGAAATGCAATTCCCAGCAAAAGGTTGGCTGTTGTATATTTGCCAGGAATTGCAATTTTTGCATCCTTCATCTCGTCTGGATAAATCTTTCGTTTGCTCACAAGCAATGGCCCATTGCCAAAGCCTAAAGCACTGCCTGCATCAAGTATCTGGAAATTTTCAGAAACATAGGCAAAAGCATGATAACTCAGTTTAACAATATCAATTTCATCATGCATAGCTAATTTGTTCAGATTTTCGATATCATCAATCAAGAATTTGAAGTTTAAACCTTCAGTATCAACTTTTTGATGAATCATTGCATCGAAAATGTAGGTGTCGTTCGGGCAGCTTGAAAAGGCGGTTTTTAAATTCATTAACCTAATTTTCAAAATTAGTTTGCAGGATAAATAAGCACTTCAGGAGCCGACATTTTTATCAAATAGCCTTCGCCAGGGGCCATAATAAAATTGCCAAGTATAAATTGAGGCCAATAAACTTGTCCTAAATCGTTTTTAGCTATAATAATGGAATAATTAATAGATGAGAGCATTAATTGTATGAGCGCCGGTGTTGTTCGCAAATAAGCAATCATGCTCCAACCCATTGGAAGATAGATTGGTGTAATTTCAGGAATTACTTGCACGCCATTAATATTTAAAGTATTGCTGTTTATCATTTTTATTAAATATCCTTGTCCAATGGTTAAATTGTGAATATTGTCAATTCCATAAGCGGGCCAATAGATAAATCCTAAATAATCTTTCATAATGTTGATGTCTGAAACTATTCCTGAGAAAATACTGTCGAGCGAATTGTTTGTAGGCTCAATGTAAGTCGAAAACATACTCCATCCTGCCACCAAATTTATTTGTTGAGAATCGCTGCTGCTACCAAAGACTTCTATAGTATCGCTATTTGTGCAAGAATTTATGTCTTCAATCAATACTGAATAAAATCCTGAATTAGAAACTGTTATTGTTTGAGTTGTTTCACCTGTTGACCAAAGATAATTAGAAAATCCTGCCCCTGCATCAATCACTGAGCCGGTAGGCGATAAAGCAATATCTGAACCCAAATCGACAATTGGCATAGGATTAATAAGTATTTGAAATGTATCGCTCGTAAAATAACCATTTTCTTCAACTTCTAATGAAATTTCTTTTAATCCGGAATTTGTCCATTGAACCTGAAAAGTGCCATCGGGATAATTACCGCCAACGACAGTTCCGCTATCTAAATCCCAGTTGTAGCTGGCAGCAATTGTTCCTGAGCCAGTGTATGTGATTTCTGTGGTGTCCTCTAAGCATGGATTTCCATCTACCATAAAATCGGCTGTGAGCATAGGATGAACAGTTATACTTAATGATGAATCTGTGAATGTTCCAACATTGATAGGAAATCCTAAAATACTAATATAAACATCAAATGTTATATACATGTTATGAATACCGGCAGTACCAATTGCTGGCGTACCGTATAATTCGATACAATACCATTGCCCAGGATAAAATGAACTTGCATAAACCGAATAATTTATACCTGAAATCAAATTTGATACTGAAACATTAGCAAGGTGATGAATAACCACACCTTGCGCTTCGGGAGGAGGAGTGAAAGTTATTACTTGATCGTAAGGAAATCCTTCCATCAATTCCGGTATAGTGTCTGGACAAAACTCGCCATCGTTGTCAGGATCAGTACAATTTGGATCTGGTGTACATTGAGCAGAGATATTATTTGAGAAAAGCCATAAAATTGCAACTACGAGTATTGGTTTTAACATTTTCATAATCTTTATTTTTAATCAAATTAATAATCAAAAGTAAAAAAATATTGGGAATATTTGGCGTTTTCATTTTTAAGTGGGCTAAATAGTGGTTTTAAGAAAACGTCAATAACTTCGTTATGCTCGTGTTTAATAAAAGTCATTTACAAAAGTAAACTCCTGATATTAAACACTTCACAAGCCTTGTTCTTGTCGCTTTCTTAAAAACCACCTCAGAAATAGTAGGTTTTCTTAGATGCACTAAATAGTGTCTCAAAGAAAACAGTTTAAATTAAAAATATCTCTTTTTGCGATATTTCGACTTTTTTCATTTGTTTAATATAGAAGCATTTACTGCATGAAAGAAAATAGAAATCTCATCAAAAATAAATTATTTTATAAAAATTGCCTTTTTTCTAAGATAAACTAAATACAAAAAAACAAACTATTTAGTTTCCCACCACCAATTATCAAAGCCGTCCTTAAATCGCAAGTCTATGGTAAGGTCGCTTAAAGCAAGTGTATCGAGTGTACGAGCAGAAAGGTATTTATTTGGAATAGTTTTGTCGAAAATTGCTGAAAAAATTCCAACACCATTCTCAATATTTGTGAAAGCTGGTTTCTCCTGAACAATGCCTTGAGAAGGTCCGTTTACTTCAATATATGTGTTTAAATCGTCTGTGCCTACAACAAAAATAAAATCTAAACTACGCATTTCTCTTTTAATTTCTTGGGTAGCTTCAAGAGAACCGGCCATAAATTTAAAAAAGGATTCTCCCGAAATTTGCATAATCATTTCAACTCCTTGATCTAAAGTTGTAGAAGTTTTAGTTGATTGTTTCCAGTCTAAATATTTATATTCGTCGGTACCGTCAAGATAAACCTCCCGATAATTTATTCTAATGGTTAAACCATAAATACGTGCATTTTCAACAGAATTAAACTCAACTTTATACGGTTCTGTGGAAACAAACGAAACTGTCTGCAGCACCTGAGTGGATGGTTTTCTAATATATAAATCTTTTAAAAGTGTAGTTGAAGCTGCAAGAGTTTTGTCAAGTTCAGGAATATAAATATTTAAATGATATTCATAACTTGTTGATAATTGTTCTGTAGTATAAAATAAAATATGATTGTCGGTGGTGAAAATTCCATCCTCACCATTGAAACCAATAGGATTTTTTTCTATTTCATTTGTTTTATATAAAGTTATAGCACTTCCTACTGTATCGTCATCTTTTACTTTATATAATTGAACTTCGGCATCATTGTAGTATATTGAATCAGATATTTGTGCCATTTCGTAAGCATCAGCTTCTCCGAGAAACGATTTTTCAAGTCTTACATAATGTGCAGTATCGTTCTGGTTTAGTAAACAATAAACAACCGAAATGTCCTGCCAGTCTGCGTTTATATCGAAATCAACTTCGCATGAATTGAAAATTATCAGTCCAAAAAATAAAACTATTATTTTTTTCATTTAAATTCTTTTGAGATTAATTAAATTTGACATTTTTGCATAAAATTATTTTTGGCAAATGTATAAATTTAATTGTGAATTATGAATTGTGAATTATCATTAATCAATAAACAAAATTCTATATTTAGTATTCTAAAGTGAATAATTAATAAAAATGAAAAAAATGGCAACATATAAAAGCTTCAGAAAAATAACTACTCATGTGCTGAATGAAATGAAACTTAGAGGTGAAAAGATTTCAATGCTTACGGCTTATGATTTCTCAATGGCACGTATTCTTGATGATTCGGGTATTGATGTAATTCTTGTTGGAGACTCTGCATCGAATGTTATGGCTGGTCATGAATCTACTTTACCCATCACCTTAAACGAGATGATATATCATGCAAGCTCTGTAGTTAGAGGTGTAAAACGAGCATTAGTGGTTGTCGATTTGCCTTTTGGAACCTATCAGGGAAATTCTAAAGAAGCCCTTTCTTCTGCTATTCGAATAATGAAAGAAACAGGTGCTCATGCAATAAAAATGGAGGGTGGCAAGGAGATACGTGAGTCAATAGAAAGAATATTGACGGCAGGAATTCCTGTTATGGGACATCTTGGTCTTACACCACAATCTATTCATAAATTTGGAACCTATGTGGTGCGGGCAAGAGAAGAAAACGAAGCAAAAAAACTTATCGAAGATTCGAAGATTCTTCAAGATTCAGGCTGCTTTGCAATTGTTTTGGAGAAAATTCCGGCTGAACTGGCAACACATGTTGCAAAAGAAGTGAGAATTCCGATTATTGGAATAGGTGCCGGTAAAAATGTTGATGGGCAAGTACTTGTTTTACACGATATGTTGGGAATTACACAGGAATTTTCTCCTCGCTTTTTGCGAAGATATCATAATCTTTTTGAAGAAATTAAAGGTGCGGTTTCAAACTATATAAACGATGTCAAAACCCTTGAATTTCCAAATAGTAAAGAACAATATTAATAGAAAAATTTTTAATAACTAAAAAAATAAATCAATGAAAATCATTAAAAGTGCCCTTATATTAGCTTTCATTTTTAGTTTTAATAATCATATTTTTTCGCAAAATGAAGAAAACGAAAAAGATTGTAATGTTAATTTGCGTGAATTTATTCAAAAACAAGATGTAGTAAAAGTTAAAGACGAGGTTTATATAGGAAAAATAAATGGCAAAAATTCTGTAGGAATGAGATTTTATGCTGTCGATTATTATCAACTAAACGATAGCTTAAATCATCTGAAAGGTATGAAAATTACTATTGAACAAAAGAGGGACGAAGCGAAATATCAAATTTCGTCTTATATAGATTTTGAACAATTAACTGAAATAGATAGTTTTCTTGCAAATATTAATGCAGAGGCAAGTACTTGGAAAAAAAGCAAAAAACCTTATTCAGAAATTGTTTTTAATACCAAAGACAACTTTGAGCTGAAGATCTCGCAAAGCGGTAAAAAGCAAAATGGATATGCTACAATTAGCAAAGAAAAATTCAAATTAACTTGTTCTTTTGGATACGTAAAAAAGAATTTGAAAAAGCTTGTTTCTATTTTCGATGAAGCTGATGAAATTTTAAATCCTAAGGTATCTTCAGAGGAAGTAGCATTTTAACAATCATAAGTTGGAGTTTATTCAATTTTCCATTCACTTCATTTATTCTTAATTTGTTTAGCCTGAATAATTCACAAATTTTCGTAACGAAAGTTCAAAATGTGTGTCAGATTTGAACTACCACAGATTTTTATTTTTGAGTAATAGCGAGCTATTTTGATGGAATAAAAATTGAGGACGGTCAATGATGATGTGCA
>JABHKC010000155.1 GCA_018692315.1 Bacteroidota bacterium
AATTTGGGGATTTTGGAGGGAAACGGAATTTCTGCTTAGTTTTCCGAAAATCAGATAATTTTTGATTGAATTTTCTCTCATTTTTTGGTTTTTCAATAGCATACCGTAATATATTTCATTTTTATTGCTCGAAATCTGAGATTTGGGCAAAACAAGGTGTTACGCCAACACCCATACAGTACCTTTGTGAAAGGCAAAGGGCTGTTAGACTTGGAAAAGTATGCTCGTTTGAAAACCCTTGCGAAAGCTCAATGAAGAACTCTATCGGTAAGCCGTATGAGGGAAAACTTCACGTACGGTTTGATGAAGGGGGTACTGATAGTCTATACTATTTTTCTTATCTTTGTGAGAAAAAAAAATATGAATAGGCTATCAGGCTCTACTCTACTATGCAAGGCTGGATAATCCAGACCAACCGAAACGAACTGACAAAATTGAAATAATAAGAAAATAGATCAAAAAACTACTTAACATACAATATTCAAATATGGCATTACTAAAAACAAACAAAATTATAGCATTGATAGGCATAACAATCCTTTTTACAGCTTGCGACAAAATATTTGAATTTAGTCCTTACGAAGCAAATGTTAATACGGAATTTAAAAATACCACAAAAAAAAAATTGCAATTAATTAAGGACATTCAGTTAAATTCTGACATTTTTTCATTTGCTGTTGTTACTGACAATCATTATCACTACGATAATTTAAGAACTGTAATTGATGATATCAATAAAAAAGATGATATATTGTTTGTAATCTTTGGTGGTGATATTGCAGACAAAGCATTATTAAAAGAATATGAGATTTTTTATAATACAATGAAAAATCTGGATAAACCTTATCTAACAGTTATAGGGAATCATGATTATAAATCAAATGGAGAAATCATATATAAACAGATGTTTGGTGATTATAATTATTCTTTTGAATTTAATCATTATAAATTTATACTTTTTGATGATGTAGTTTGGGAAAGTGACAAGAACCCTGATTTTGATTGGTTATCAACACAATTAATCGACAATGCATTATTCAAACAAGTATTTGTAATTGCCCATATTCCTCCTTTCACCGAACAATTTGATAGTGATATGGAACAAACATATACAACATTAATGCAAGAAAATAATGTTCAATTATCAATACACGGAGACGTTCACGCATATTCCTTTGGAAAGGTTTATAATGATTCTGTAAATTATTTAACAGTACCTTGGTGTAAAAAACCAACATATTGTATTATAAATGTACACAATAAATCTTTTGATATTGAACTAATAGAACTGTAAAACAAATGAAAATTAGAAACATATCTACACTTTTTATTGCATTGTTCTTTTTCTCTTCTGCTTTTGCACAAGATTCTACATTAATAAAGGGCAAAGATTGGTATATCCCTGACTACGCAAAAGTTCAGTTTGCCGGAAATATAGGTTTCTTTTCTATAGGAATTGGATATCAATTTTTCAATAATCACTTGTATTCAGAATTATTATATGGTTATGTACCTGTATCAATATCAAAAGCGGAACAAATACACACAATTACTATTAAAAATACGCTCCCTGTTTTTACCAAGAAATTCAATAACATTGCTTTGTCCCCAATTACTGGCTTTACAGCAAGTTTTGAAACAGGAAATAATTCATTTCTTAAACTTCTTGATAAATATCCTAAAGATTATTACAGCACTAATGCTTTTCATTTTACTTTTTTTATCGGAGCATCAATTCATAAGGATTTTATTAATTCAAAAATAATAAATGGTGTTGACCTTTATTTTGAATTAGGAACCGTAGATACATATTTTTGGTATGCAATCATATCAAAGGAAGTTAAGGTTAATAAAATTTTTAGTTCGGCTATTGGAATAAATCTATTTTTTTAAGAAAATGAATAATGCCCAGCATACAACACTTAAGAATATAAAAACAGCGAAAAACTACTGAGCCCGGCACTGTAGTTTTTATATTCGTTGTTGAGCTAAACCCAAGCCGGCGGGCTTAAAGTGAAGGATTTGGCGTATATGTATTTTTAATAATTTGGGGATTTTGGAGGGAAACGGAATTTCTGCTTTGTTTTCCGAAAATCAGA
>JABHKC010000156.1 GCA_018692315.1 Bacteroidota bacterium
GTTACGTTTAAAGGGAACTGAGACAAAGAAATTATTTCGATAATTCTTTTGCTTAATGAACCGCTAAGTACGAGACCCGTACGCTTAGTGGTGTGAGAGGTGCACTGGTGGCTATTTTGCCATCAGCCACCTACTCGATTACCTGCTGGGTTTCCATGTCTTTTCATTCGAGCTACGTCACTTCCATGTTTACCACCAACCTGATTTTGTTTTTCGGGTCGGCAAAAAAGCGATGGAAAACAGACAAGCTCTTCCCGATTTCTTCATCGGGATGTGCTTGGCTGTGTGGGCTGGCAAATTTGTCTCATTGCCCCATTATTGCCCTTTGTGTTTTTAACTAAACTTCTAATAATCTATTGTTTAGACTTTAAGCAAAAACTTTCATTGCCCCATTATTGCCCCATTAGTTTATAATATATTCCTGCCCCAGAAGTTCCAATCTTATTCAATATCTTAAATTTATCTACTAATTCTGTTAAGTCATTAGTCGCTGTCCTTTTGGATACACTATTGATACTTTGGTATTCTTTATTTGATATCCTGCTGTTTTCTTTTGTATATAACACAGCTTTAATTTGACGTTCATTTATGCCAAGTTGCTTTAACGAAGTTTCATTATAAATATCCTTTCTGAAAATCACCCAGAAATCTTTTCCATTATTCTCAAATTCAGGTTTTTGCAAGCCATGTTCTTCACATTGTTCAATAATTTTTATTGTTCCACGCCCCCAAGACTCAACGTGTCCTGCTCTAAAAAAGGCATTTGCAATATCGGGATTGTAAGGAATTGATGAATGTTTCTGCATTAAATTTTCGACTGTCCAATCTTCTGGTAACTGTCCATAATTCCAAATCATAAGTTTATTATCATAAACACTAATTTGAATAGGAACGCCCATCGAATAGTCTTTATGAGCAAGAGCATTTAAAATTGCTTCACGAACGGCATCTTTGGGATATTCGTAAGTCTCAACTCTGTGTATACCTTCATACGAGATAATTGCCTTGATGTATTTAGTGAAAAGTATTTCAATTGTCTTTTCTACTTGTTCAAATAAATTTCCCTTTACTTCGTCTTGAAATATTAATTCCGTATCTGTCTGAAAATAGCCGATTTTTATAAATGCTCCTGTAAAATACTTTTCAGGGTCAGGATGAAAAAGCAATATTGATGCTCGCTTTAGATATGGTTTTTCAGTTAATCTTAGATTTTCAAGAATGCTGATATTTTTTTCGGATAAAACACTTTCGTCAATTCTTTTACTGATTATTGCTCTTTTTTTGAAAAACTCAAATGTTTCATTCTTTAAATCATCAATAGAAATATTTGGAACAGGAACGCCGTCCCACTTTTTTCCTTTCTTTTCAAGCATAAATTTATCTAATGCAGCACCTTTTAATTCTTGTTTAGTGCTTCCACTTCTGTAATGATATTGCCCTTTGTAATTAACGGGGAAAGGTTGTGGTTCAACAACGATTTCAAGAAAGTCTCCTTTTTCTGTTTCATGGAGATTAACATCTACCAAGATACCAAGAATGTCTCTTACTTTATTTGGAATATCTTCAAGGAGTTTTTTTGCGTTGTCAATACCTACAAAATCTCCTTTATCATTTTTGCCAATGTATATTTTGCCTCCCTGTGCATTGGCAAAACCGCAAATCCATTTCAGGTATTCATCGCGCCAACTTTCTTTCCATTCTATATTTTGTTTTTCCTGCATAAGTTGGTTATTCTGTTTCAATTGTTTCTTCGATTACATCTTTTAAAATATCAGCAAAAACGTAAGTCTCATTAAATACATTTCTGTCTTCATCAAATCGGGATTGCAAATATGAAAAGCCAGCATTTGCATATTCTTCAATTGTTTTAATTACAATTCGTACAAATGAATCAATGTCAGCTTCTTCCATATCCTCCAACTCATTCCATTTTGAAATGCCTAATTCTGAATTCCTTGAGAATAATGTCATTAATATAAAATGAACTAATGAATCGGGTTTCCATTTTCCTAATTCTAGAAAATCGGTAGTTGATTCTCTACTAGGCAATGATACTCTTTCATTTCTATGGACTCCTATGAAAAATGCATAAATATATATTTGATAGATAGGTCCAAACTGAATGTACTCCGTCTTCCTATTACCTTTATTCGCTAGCGATGCAATTAAGTCTTTATAAATGTTTGCATAGCGAGGTCTTTTGGAAAATATTCTATTTTTTAATTCTTGACTATCCATTCTATTTAAGCTTTGATATTATTGTTCTTCTTTCAACTTGTGGCACATCTTCAACCTCGTTTAAATATAAAGTTGAAACATGACTGTCATTACTAAGCAAATCATTACCTACGTCATCCAGCTTATTATCTGATTCTGCATCGTAAATATTATTAATCAATATTATACTTTGGGGGAATACATTTGGAATTTCTTCAAAAAATGATTTGATAAAACCTTTCCCAAATGTAGATAAAGGAGCATCTGCAAACATTGGATAATTAAAACCTGAACCTTTTGCTGAAATTATTGCCATTACAACAGCTAATTTTTTCATTCTTTGAAAACCTTCTGAACTACCAGAAATGATATTATTATTTCCATCAACAACATCTAATTCTATAGTATCGGAAAGAGTTTGCTTGAATTTCAAAATTCCACCTGATAGCTCATTATATTTTACTAAATTTTTAAAATGGCGATTGGAAAATTGTTCTAACCTTTCAAGCATATTTCTAAATGTATTCTCGCGTGTGTTTGTTATAGCATCAGAGATATCTGTAAGCAACTCAAAAGCTTCTTTATATTCAGTTGGTACATCTGTGCCTCTCAACTTTTCAAGTTCCTCATCAATACCAGATATCTTCTTTAGCAACTCTTTAATTGTATCTTTTGAACGAATTATTCTGCCTTCGGCTTGGGTTGCCCTTTTAATTGCTCCTTCATATGAATTTAGAATATTCCTTTCATCCTCTGTACTAGCATCAATATCATCACTTTTAAGTAATTCTTTAAGTTCGTTTTGATTGCTCTTTAGTCTATCACTCAGTTTAGTAATTCTGGCTTTATGCTCGTTAAGTTTTTGAATCGAATTTGATATAGATTCTTCTACAGAATTAATTTTACCAGTAAATGGTTGGGATTGAAGCTGAATTTCTTCAAAAAAGCTTTTAAAGTCATTCTTAAAAAGTTGATTTTCGCTTTGATTAGAAGAAGGTCTATTTTTTAGTTTTAAAATATAATTCCATGCTTCGCTATCTTTTTCAGCTTTCCTATCGCACACATGACAATGACCATCTTGCAACATTTTATCTAATGTCATGGTATCAGGCATATCTAGTGGTAACACTGTGCTTAATTCTTCAGGATTGTTTTTAAGTCTATAAAGAGTCTTTTTCTCAGCGACTACATCCAAATAGTTTGATTTCTTTCCTAAAAACGAATATGGTAAATCATTCAAACCCATTGCTATCCAAGAGAAATTTCCGTCAAAAAAACGAGCGTTTATACCATCAAGAAATTTTTCATAATCGTTCCGCGCATTCTTTTGTTGACGAAGAAGCTCCTTGCGTTTTTCTTTAAGTTCAATTTTCTTCTCAGAGTTCTGAATCTTATCTTCAAGGTCATAACTTTCCTGTTTTGCTTCTGAATGATTCTTTTTATAAACTTCGAGTTTGTCCTTCTCTTCTTCTAATTGTTTTTTGAATTTTTCTTTCGCTGTGAGTTTTTGCTCTAATTCCTGAGCGTTTTTTGCATTTTCTTTACTCTTTCTATTATAATCGTTTTCTGCTTTTTCTCTAAGTGCAAAAGACAGTTTTTCAAGTTCCTCTATTTTACTAATATTCGTTATTTTCCTAACTGCTTCCTTGATACTTTGTTTTTTTGAAAAATCAATAATATCTTCTACTTCTTCACCCTGAAAAAATGAATATTGACGCAAGTCTTTCCTAATAAGTTTATTTACAATTTCATTTTTTTCATTTTCCTCAAAAATGGGTTTAAAACGCAAAAGCATATTATCCTTTCGGCTTACTTCAAAATCATAGGAATTTATCTCCCAACAACCAACGTCAGTCATATTCCCCTTATCGCTAATTTTTGTTGCAGAAAACTTCTTTTCTATTTGATAGGTAAAACGAGAATCTTGAAACTCGATACGAACCCCACAATCAACTGATTCTCCTATTGAAACTTCGTTTTTAGCCATGTCAGATATTGTCTTAACTGCCATGGATTCAATGTTACGTCTTATCTTTAAGTCTGAATCCAATAATTCATTATAAAAAACCCAAAGTAGAGCATTGAAAAGCTTTGATTTACCTGCACCATTATCTGCAACTACTATATTTATCCCTTCTTTAAAATCATAGGTATTAGCATCATACGAGCCGTAATAATTGAAGAAGTTTTGTAGTGATATTTTATTTATGATTGAAGCCATTTATGAAATATTTAATATATTCTTCAATTTATTGTATGATTTTGTAGCAGAGATATGGTTCTCATTATCTGCGACAATCTCTTTTACAACCTGAACCACCTGTTTTTGATACCTTGAATCACCATTTAGATTATCAAGGTCAGATTGAGAAATTTTAAATTTCTCTTTTATTTGTGAATCAGATAATATCTCTTTTATTAATTCAATATTATTCATACTTGTAACTCTTTTATTATTGTATCTAAATTTAGATTATATTTTATCATCACTTCTTCAAGTGATGCTTTTGAATCGTAGAAATTCTCAGATAAACTTGCAAAATAGGCTACGCGCGTTAGTTCTGATTTCACAAGATTCTTTTCCATATTAAAATATTTTTTGTCGCCTCCGTTAGAAGAATCTGGAATAACAATCATATCGAAGATAGTTGCGAATTGTTTATCTGAATGTTTCCTTAACAACCTTCCTCTTCGTTGAATAAACTGCCTTGGATTACCTGTACTAGAAGCAAAAATACCAACTTCTGCTCTTGGAATGTCAACACCTTCATCAATTGCTTTCATTGTAAATAAAACGTCTATCTTTCCTTCTTCAAATCCTCTTAATTTATCTTTACGTTCCATCGGAGAATCTTTACTTGTGTAGGAATTAACTCGAATGTTTGGACATGTATTATTTGCCTCTATAATGAAGCGGTCAATGATGTTATTAAAATCTTCAAAAGAATTATCACCACTATAATCTCCCTCTGGTGCAAAAGTAAAACAGTATTGCAGTTTGTTTTCTTTTGCAAGCTTTCCGATAATTAAAGAATAGGCGGATAACTTATTTATAGCCTTATGTATAATTCTTTTCCTTTGCAATAATAATTTCTCGGCTTCCTGAGAATTTTTAAATGTTCCTGTTTCCTGGTCAAAGAACTGCAATAATCTTTTTGAAATACGAATATATTCCTCCATTTCAACAGCTTCTAGCCTGATTAATTCATAAACTTTTTTTTTCATATAGTTTTTTAAATTTTCAAGCTCAAATTAATTAATATTAATGAGTTTTGTTTAATTTTTGTATTTGGGTTTAAATTTTTTCGCACTTTAATTA
>JABHKC010000157.1 GCA_018692315.1 Bacteroidota bacterium
CCAAACAATAACAGGAATTTACACCGATGTTTTAACAACAGGTGATGGTTGTGATTCAACAATCTTAACCAATCTCACCGTAAATCCAATTTACACAACAAATGTTGATGTAGCAATTTGTGATGGCGAAAGCTATTTTGCACAAGGAGCCAATCAAACAGTAACAGGTATTTACACAGATATTTTAACAACAATTGATGGTTGCGATTCAACCATTTTAACCAATCTCACAGTAAATCCAGTTTACACAACAAACGTAGATGTTGAAATTTGTGATGGCGAAAGCTATTTTGCAGCTGGAGTAAATCAAACAATAACAGGAATTTACACCGATGTTTTAATTTCAATTGATGGTTGCGATTCTACTATTCTAACAAATTTGACAGTAAATCCTATTTACACAACAAACGTAGATGTTGAAATTTGCGATGGTGAAAGTTATTTTGCAGCCGGAGCCAATCAAACAGTAACAGGAATTTACACCGATGTTTTAACTTCAATTGATGGTTGCGATTCAACAATCTTAACAAACCTTACAGTAAATCCAGTTTACACAACAAACGTTGATGTAGCAATTTGTGATGGCGAAAGCTATTTTGCACAAGGAGCCAATCAAACAATAACAGGAATTTACACAGATGTTTTAACAACAATAGATGGTTGTGATTCTACAATTTTAACCAATCTCACCGTAAATCCTGTTTATACAACAAATGTAGATGTAGCAATTTGTGATGGTGAAAGTTATTTTGCAGCCGGAGCCAATCAAACAGAAACAGGAATTTACACAGATGTTTTAACAACAATATATGGTTGTGATTCTACAATCTTAACCAATCTCACTGTAAATCCAATTTATACAACAAACGTTGATGTAGAAATTTGTGATGGCGAAAGCTATTTTGCAGCCGGAGCCAATCAAACAGTTTCAGGAATTTACACCGATGTTTTAACAACAGTTGATGGTTGCGATTCTACAATCTTAACCAATCTCACCGTAAATCCAGTTTACACAACAAACGTAGATGTAGCAATTTGCGATGGTGAAAGCTATTTTGCAGCTGGAGCTGACCAGTTTGTTTCTGGAATTTATACAGATGTTTTAACATCAGTTGATGGTTGCGATTCTACAATAATTACGAATCTGACTGTTTATCAAAGTGTTAATACGTCTATAAGCACAATAAATGTTTCTTGTTTTGGTTTAGGCAATGGTTCTATCGATTTAGAAATTCTAAGTGGAGTTGCTCCAATAACATATTTATGGTCAGATGGTTCTACAAGTCAGGATATCAATAATCTTATTGCAGGGATTTATACAATAAGCATTACCGATGGAAATTCTTGTACATATGAATCTCAAATTGCAGTTATTGAACCTGCAAATCTAAGTGTTTCGCTGACAACGATTAATGTAAATTGTTTCGGAGCTTCTGCCGGCAGTGTTTCAACTTCAGTAACCGGAGGAACACTTCCTTATGCTTATTTATGGAGCAATGGAGACACAACATCCTCTATATCTAACCTTTATGCAGATTTATATTTTGTAACAATAATTGATGCAAATAATTGTTATATTTCGGATTCTGCAGAAGTTACCCAATCTGATATTATTCAAGTTTCCAGTGTGGTTCCTAATTCTAATGGATACAATATTTCATGTAATGGTGGTTCAAATGGCTCAATTGATATAACAGTTACTGGTGGAAATACTCCATACTATTATTTTTGGACTAATGGCGAAACAACAGAGGATATTGGCAATTTGTCAGCAGACAACTACTTTGTATTTATTACCGATATAAATAATTGTAATTTAATGCAATCTTTTGTTATTACTGAACCTGATAGTTTCAGTATGAATAGCATGGTAGAAAATGTATTGTGTGCAGGAGATGCAAGCGGTTCTGTTGATATTAGTGTTTCTGGAGGAGTTCAGCCCTACTCTTATTTATGGTCGAATGCAGAAACCACAGAAGATATAAGTAATTTGATATTTGGAAGCTATTCAGTGAGTATCACCGATCTTAACTTATGCGATGTTGCCTATAATTTCAATATAAATGAGCCGACTTCGTTAATGATGATTTCTGAAAGTATTACAGACGTTCCGTGTTTTGGAGATAATGGTGGAGAAATTTCCATTAGTATTTCAGGAGGAACTTCACCTTATTCTTTCGCATGGTCAGATGGAACTAACATGCAAAATATAACTTCATTGTTTGCTGGAGCCTATACTCTCACAGTGACTGATGATAATGCTTGTAGCCAAATTCTCAACTATTCAGTTAATGAACCAACTTCAGGAATTATGATTTCATCAGTTGTGAATCCGATAAGTATGAATATAAGTGCAGATGGGGCAATTGATATTACAGTAAGTGGAGGAACACCCTCATACAACTATTTATGGTCGGGCGGTGAAACTACTGAAGACATCTCAAATTTAGTAGAGGGAACTTATATTTTTGAAGTTACCGATTCTCAAAATTGTGTTGCAACAGATACATTCATCCTTGTTCCAACAATTAGCATAACATCCCAAGCATTTACAATGGTTCCTGGCTGGAATTGGATCTCGTTTAATGTGTTGCCACTAAATGATAGTATTAATAATGTGTTACAAAACTACCTTGCAAATGATAATGATCAGATTGTTAGTCAGAGTAATGGAATTGCTCAATATGGATTTGGGCAATGGTGGTCACCTGAATTTGTTATTGAGCCAGGGAAAATGTATAAAATATATAATAGTAGCAGCAATATGATTTCGTTCAATGTTGTTGGTTATCCAGTTGATATTACTCAACAAATTACAATATATCAAGGTTGGACATGGATTGGCTATAATCCTCAAACTGTATTGGATATAAGCACAGCTTTAGCTTCATTAAATACTCAAAACAATGATCAGCTTGTTAGCCAAACTGATGGATTTGCAACATTCGGATATGGTCAATGGTGGGGACTTACTGCCGGAATGATACCAGGGCAAGGATATAAGCTATATTCTAGTATTTCAGATGTTCTGGAATATCCAAGCGGAACAAGCAATTTGGCGAAATCAGATATTAATAATGAGCTTTATTCAATAGAAAATTGGACACCTGAAAAAGGTAAGAAAAATACCGTACCAATTGTTGCACAAGTTCGATTCAGTGGTGGCGACTTCATTATTGCTGAAGGAAGTAAAATGGCAGTATTTAAAGATAATGTTTGTCGAGGTGTAACCGATATTATTGAATGTACAAGTGGATATATTTTCCAACTTCCAATTATGTCTGATGACACAGAAGAAATGGGTTTTGCATTTAAGATATTTGATGCTGCTACCGGCGATATTTATACTGCTACTGAATCTCTTAGGTTTGAAGTTGATTCAAAATTGGGAACAATTCAAAATCCTATTTTGTTTACTATTCAGGCATCGAATCTGAACCAAGTCCCAAATATGGCAACTTCCTTAGGCGAAAATACACCAAATCCGTTCAGCGAAACTACAATAATCCCATTTGTTATAGCAGAAAGTGGAAAGGTTTCAATTGAAATTTTTGACAATTCAGGGAAAAAAGTTCTGTTATTAACCAATGAGTTTTATCAAAAAGGAAAACATCAAATTGTATGGGATAGAAGAAATGAGTTTGGGAAATACATTTCAAACGGAGTATATTTTTATAGAATGAAAACTCAAAATTTTGTTTCAAGCAAAAAATTGATTTTGATAGAATAGAATTAAGAGAATACAGTTTATTGACTTCCTAAAATTCGTTTATCGAAAAAAATAATCTAATTTCTTTAAACGAATTTTAAGAAGTCAAAAATCATAAATAATATATTAGATATCTTTGGCAATTTATTATTAGAAAATATGGAGAAGTAAATTGATAATATAATATATTAACAAAAACAATATTTATACGTAAAGATTTATGTTTTATTACAGAAAGAGTAAGATGCTTATTATGAAAAAGTTATTTTTTAGTATATTTTTAGTTGTATTTTTAATGCAACTATCCATTGCCCAACCTGCTAATTGGGTAAATCCTTTAGGAATGCAATATAGTATGGGAATAAATGCCCAAGCCAGTAGTGTTGGCGGCTGTTTTATTTCCCAGACCGGAAGTATGGTTGCAGCATTTAAAGACGGAGATTGTAGAGGGGCTACAACTGTATTTCCAGGACCAATTGGTCCGCAGTTTCTATTGTCAGTAATGTCAAACAGTCCGAATGAAACTGGTTTTGAAATACGTGTTTGGGATGCCCTCTTAGACAGTGTTTTTATTGCCAACGAAGGCTTCGATTTTAATGTGAATTCGACCATTGGTTTGATAGGAGCTCCACAGATTTATACTATAAACACACCTTGTTTTGTAAATCCGGGAGGTTTAGCCAATAGCATGACCATTAATGCACAAGTACAATTTGCAGGAGGAAATTTTTTCACTGACTCTCTTTGTATTCTTTATGCTTTTAAAGATGGTGTTTGTCGGGGAGTAGCACAAATCGAAACTGGTACAGCCGGACAACAATTTATTCTATCGGTTGTTTCGGACTCAATCTATGAACCAACATTTAACCTAAAAATATTTGATGGCAGCAGTCTTATACTTTACGATGTGAACGAAACATTCGATTTTGTTAAAGATACAACTCTTGGAACGGAAGCTATTCCTATAATTTATACCGTAGGATATGCCCCCCCCGTAATTAGTGGTATCTTTACAACAAGCTATAATGGCTATTCTGTAAGTTGTTTTGGTGCCAACGATGCTAATATTAATGTAAATGTTATTGAAGGAATTCCTCCAATTACATACCTTTGGAATACCGGAGCTACATCGCAGGATTTATACAGTGTTGGTGCTGGAACTTATTCTGTAACAGTTACCGACAATCAAGGAATATCAGTTTCAGAAATTGTCAATGTTACTCAACCCGCAGTTCTTGCAAGCACAGTGGTTGGAACAGATTTATCATGCTTTCAGGATGGCAGTGGAAATGTTGATTTAACAGTTGGTGGAGGTGTAATGCCATATACTTTTAGCTGGTCGAATGGAGAACAAACCGAAGACTTGACTAATTTGCAAATTGGAACATATGTAGTAAGCATAAGCGATGCAAATTCTTGTTCGACAGTTTCAAACACAATAGTATTAACTGAACCTACAGTATTGTCTGGAATAATTTCAGGAACTGATATTCCTGATTGTTATGGAAATACAAATGGCTCAATTGATCTTTCAATTTCCGGAGGTTCTCCTCTATATACTTTTCAGTGGTCAAATGGTGCTGTTAGTGAAGATCTTATGAATATTGGTGCGGGATATTATGAGGTTGTAGTAAGCGACTTAAATAACTGTACTTTAGTCTTAAACCAAACCATAAATCAACCAGATGAATTAGTTACAACTATTTCAGCAAACGATGTTTTATGCCATGGATTTTCTACCGGAAATATTGATTTAACTGCTTCGGGAGGAACAACTCCATATTCCTATTTATGGTCAGATGGACAAACTACTGAAGATTTAAATTCAATTCCTGCTGGAAATTATTCAGTAACTATTCTTGATAATAATCTTTGCGAAGAAACAAATAGCATTTTAGTGGTTGAACCTGATGCCATTGATTTAACAATTGTTTCAAGCGATGTAACAATTTATGGATACGCTGATGGGTCTATTAATATTAATGTAACAGGGGGAATGAGCCCATATTCATATTTGTGGTCAACTTCAGAAACAACACAAAATATTGAAGATCTTTCTGCAGGAATCTATCAACTAACTATTACTGATAGTTATTCTTGCATTTTTGAAGCAAATATTGAAATTACCCAACCGGAACCTACAGTTGTGCATTTAGTTAGTGCAAATGTTAGTTGTTATGGTGCTGAAGATGGAACTATTACACTTACATTAACCGGCGATGGAACTCCACCATTTTCATACCTGTGGTCAAATTCAGGAGTAATTCAAAATTTAGTTAATCTTAGCTCAGGTGCATATTCAGTTACTGTTACCGACGCAAACGGATTAATTTCTACAGCTAGCGATACTGTTCATGAGCCATCACCAATATTACTAAATGCTACTAGTACTGTTTCAGCATCTTGTTTTAACTTTAATGATGGTTCGGTATTACTTGAAGCAGCAGGAGGAACCGCCCCTTACGAATATTCAATTGACGGAGGAGCATATCAAGCAAATGGATTGTTTCTTTTATTGTCTGCCGGTACCTACATAGCTTCTGTTCAGGATGGTTTTGGTTGTACCACAGGTTTAGATTTTTCAATTGATTATATGTATGAAGCGCCTCACTCTAATTTCGACTATGTTACTGCCGGAGGAGTTGTACAATTTGTAAACTATTCCGATACATCAGGAAATGCCACCTGGCTATGGGATTTTGATGATGGAAACTACGATAGTACTAAATATGAACCAACTCACGAATATTTGACTAATGGAACTTATAATGTTTCATTTACAATAAACAATCAATGTGGCTCGAATTCACTCACAAGAGCTATCGAAATTAGAGCAGCATTCATAAATGAAAACAGTTCTTTAGATAATCAATTAATGGTTTTCCCAAATCCTACAAGCGGAATATTTAAAATCAATTGGGACGAAATTGAATACATAAAAATTAATAAATTTAGAATATTCGATGTATTTGGAAAAATGGTTTTATCTGTAGAAAATCCAGAAATTCAAGGAAATGAGAAAAGTATAAATATGTCAGAATTTGAGCAAGGATTGTATTCAATACAAATTATTACAGAAGAAGGTGTTGTTAATAAACAGATAATATTATTGCGATAGACAATTATTAAAAATAATATTTTGCGAAATATATAGATTATGAAAAAAATTAATAAAAAAAGCATTGGTCTGATATTGGTAGGCTTACTATGGATATTGACTGCAAATGCACAAGTAGCTTCATTTAATATAGAGAACCCATGCCAGGGAAGTACAAGCTATTTCAATAATACTTCTCTTTATTCAGGCGGAATTACATCCTACGAATGGGATTTTGGCGATGGATCAACTTCAAATTTAGAAAATCCTGAACATATTTACCAATTAGATGGAATCTATGAAGTAGTATTGAGTATTTTTAACAATTCAAACTTCCTTGACCAAGAAGTAAAAATTATAGAAATTTATGCAAGGCCAAATGCAGGTTTTACTGTAAATCATGTATGTCTGGGCGATGAAAATATTATTAATATTAGTTCAGAAAGTGATGTAGAAATCCAAAATTATTACTGGGATTTTGGCGATGGACAGGGAGATGTGGTTGACCAACCAAAACATATATATAATAAGCCTGGTCAATATCTTATTAATTTAACTGTTGAAACCTCCGAAGGTTGCAGAAGTCAGGCAAGCAACTTTATTTCTATTTTACCAAAACCATTTGCAAAAATTGAATTCGACAAAGATGAAATTTGTGAAGGAGAATATGTAAAGCTAAAAGTAAATACACCAAATAATGATGTTTTATGGTCAACCGGGCAAACCTACAAATCTATACAAGTGAGCCCGGAAGTTGGCGAAACAGATATTATAGTAGCAATTTATGAAATATATTATCAAGAAAATGAAGTTTGCTCGAATAATGATACAATCTCAATTTTGGTGCATCCGAAACCACAACCAGAAATTTCTGCTTTGTCTTATCCTGAAAATGAAATTTTGCCAGACAATACTGTTGTTGATGGAAACTCAATTAGTTTAAACCTGAATAATGTAAATATTGTTAGTTCAGTATGGTCGCCAATAGATTATCTTATCGACAGATATACATCGCCGGCAATTTCGAAACCATCAAAAGACATAAGCTACGAAGTAGAAGTTACCGACCAATATGGTTGTAAAAACTCGGCAGAAATCGACATAAAAGTTATTGTTACCAAACTCAGATCGAACAATTTAGTTACCCCAAATGCAGACGTAATAAACGATACATGGGAAATATATAATTACGAGTATTTTACCGAATACGAAGTTTTTATATATAATCGCTGGGGCGAAGAAGTTTTTTATTTGGAAAGCCACTATCAAAACCAATGGGACGGGATATTTGAAGAAAATGAATTGCCGGAAGGAACATATTATTATTTGCTAAAAAGCGATAATACAGACAAAATATATAAAGGCCCCATCTCACTTTTAAGAACCCCAAATAACTAAGAAACTATGAAAATAAATAATATTTATAAATTCGTAATTATAGTGCTATTGATTATAGTTGTTAAAAGTGGGATAGCACAACAGTTGTATATCAACAATTTATACAATCAATGTAATTATATTATCAATCCATCTTTAGCGGGAAGCAAAGGATATACTGAAGCATTTCTGAACTCGAGAAACCAATGGATTGGCCTCGAAGGAGCACCAAAAACAACAATAGTAGGAATTCACACAGCTCTGAAAAAAAATTCAGGTTTAGGATTTATCCTTGTGAATGACAGAAGCCATTTAATTCAAAATAATTCTGGTGCAGCAACATATTCATATAAACTTAATTTATCGAAAAACGTAGAACATTCTTTACGTTTAGGACTGTCAGCCGGTTTTGTAGAAAAACATCTAAATCTCGCAAATGTTAATGCAGATGATAGAGATCCGATATTGACTTCAGACCTATATGATGGAATTGCTTTCGATGCCTCGTTCGGAATCAACTATAATTTATATGGTCTTAATATTGGTGCAGCTTTTCCTCAATTGCTCGATAACGATTTGCGATACCAAATCAATAGCCTTGCAGACGATTATAAGTTTATGTTAAACAGACACTTGATGTTTCATGCTTCCTATACATTCAAAATTCGCAAGAAAAAATTCGATAATGAACTAAAAGAATCAAAATCTAAAAATGTAGCATTAATGGTGATTCCTTCGGTTTTATATAAATCGCTTCCGAATTATCCCGAACAAATTGACTACAGCTTGCTTTTTGTAAATAAAAAGAATCATTGGCTTGGAGCAATTTACCGACCTAGTTTGTCGAGCGTAGTTTTTATGGCGGGGATAAATATTTTTAAAAACTACAATCTTGGTTATGCTTATGAATATTCTACCGATGGAATGGCAAGTTATACTGCCGGGACTCACGAAATAATGATAAGATTTGACCTCACAAGAAAAGCAGTGCGAAAAGCAGATTCGAGGATTATACATATTATGGAAGGAAATCAGGAAAAGATTTTAGAAGATATTGAAGATTTGAAAAAGAATTTCGACGAAAAACATAATTCCATATTAGACAGCTTGCAAGCACAGTTAAGCTCATTAAAAGAATCGAAAGGATCAAACTACGATGAGCAACTCGAAGCAATGAAAAATGAGCTATTAAGCCTTCGAGATAAGGTTGTTGATGGCACAATTACCGGAATAGAACTCAACGAAATAGATAAGCTGTTAGGACAAATTGAAAAATTACAAAATCCTGAAGAGCAAAAGGAATTGAGCGAAATGGCTGAAGAAATAGAATATCTTAAAAAAGAGATAGAAAAATTGAAACAAAGGCAATTCGGAAGTCAGGATAATATTAGCGTTGATTCGTTAAAAATGGAGTTAGATAACTTAAAACAGTATATCAAAAACTTTGTGAACGAAAATGTTGTTGAGCTTAAAAAAGATTCAAATGGAGATTATCTCGAAGAAGATATTCGCGATGGATGTTATATTATAATTCACGCATTTAGAAATTTTGAAGGAGCTAAACGAGCAGTTCGAATAGAAAAAAGTAAAGGAGTAAATTCTTCAATAATACATAACAAAGATCGTGGCTGGTATTACATATACATTAAGAGATTTGATGAATTGAACGATGCTTTGCCGGTGATGCGAAACGAACGCAAAAACTCCGAACATACCGATGCTTGGGTACATATTTATAAAAATAATTAGGCGAAGAATAAATGTCCAATAAAGAAATTTTATCATGCTTTCAATGAAATCTATAAATTAATCTACCTTGAAAAGCCCTGATTGTAGGGCTTTTTTTTTGAAAAATCTACCACAAATATACTTTATGAAAAAGATAGTATTTATTATTCTATTTTCTCTATATGCACTGAATTTTTTTGCGTTCAATAACGAAATTGATAGTCTCACAAATTTATTGCAAAATGCCAAAGATAAAGAGAAGTTGATTATTTATAAAGAAATTTCAAATAAGTATAAGGGACATGATAATGAAAAGCTTATTTATAATGCAATATTATGGAATCAATTTGCTGAAAATCAAGATAATATTAATGAGCAAAAATTAGCAAATTATGAAATTGGTTTAGCATATTATAGGCTATGGAAATATGATGAAGCCTTACAATTTTTTAATAAAGCCTTACAATTTTCAAACGAGTTGGCTGACTCTTCAATAACAGCACGAATAGAAAATAGCATTGGATATGCCTATTATCAAAAAGCTGAATATGACAATGCTTATAAGTATTTTCATAACTCACTTGTAATTCGCGAATCAATTAAGGACAAAAAAGGAATTGCATATTCATATAATAGTTTAGGTTTACTGTTTTGGAAAATGAAAAAACAGAATGATGCTATTATAAGTTTTAACAATGCAAAAGAAATATGGGAACAACTTGATAATAATGTTGGAGTAATTATGTCATATAGTAATTTGGGAGCAGTTTACTATGATTTTTTAGATATTGAAAAAAGTCTTGAATATCACGAAAAAGCCTTAGAACTTGAAAAAGAAATAAATGATACCTTCAGAATGGGAATTACATTTAACAATCTTGCCGTTCTTTATCAAGAAAAAGAACAACATAATAAAGCCTTGGATTACTATTTAAAAGCATTAAAAATATCTGAAAAAAGTAATGGTAAAGATGATATTGCCAACACAAAAAATAATATTGGCAGGCTATATGTTAGTCTTGAAAATTATAAGCAGGCTCAAAAATATATTGACGAAGCTCTGATTGCCTCAAAAGAAGTTGCCGACAAACAGTTAATAAAAGAAAACTTTCATATACAATATCAATTGTATAAGAAAATGTCTGATTTCGAAAAAGCTCTTAAGTACTATATTTCATATTCCGAATTGAAAGACTCAATCTATTCTAACGAAAATAATAAAATTATTGAAGAAAGTGAAGCAAAATATAAAAACAAAAAAAAGGAACAAATCATCTCAACGCTAAATAGTAAAAACAAAATAAATACAATGATTATTCATTCATTTTTAGTGATAGCTATTGTTGTTAGCGTATTTTCGGTTTTGTTAATAATTCAGAACAGAAAAAGAAAAAAAGCCAACAAAATTTTAGTCGATAATAATGAAGAAATTTATAGTCAAAACGAAAAAATATCTCAACAAAATGAAGAAATCCAACAAATTAGCGAAGAGATTCAACAGCAATTAGAAACTGTTGAAAAAATGAACAAAGAATTATCGATAGCTAAAAACGAAGCTGAAAAAGCTAATAAAACAAAAAGTCTGTTTCTGGCGAATATGTCGCACGAAATAAGAACTCCTATGAATGGAATTATTGGAATGGCAAATATTTTGACTCAGACGGAGCTTAACGAAAAACAAAAAGAATTTACTGAAATAATTACCAAATCGGCGAACAGCCTTCTCACAATTATTAACGATATTCTTGATTTATCAAAAATTGAATCCGGAAACCTTGAATTAGAAAAAATACCATTTAGTATTTTTGAAACAATCGAAGATATCTCGCATTTGCTTGCAATAAAAGCACAAACAAAAAACCTTCAATTACACACTTTTATTCAACCCGATATTCCACAGAAAATTATTGGAGATCCAAACAGAGTGCGTCAGATTGTTATAAACTTTGTAAACAATGCAATAAAATTTACTAATGAGGGCGAAATTCTTATTTCTGCTGAGCTTAAATCAACTAAGGGAGATTCGATTGAACTTCTAATAAAAGTGAAAGATACAGGAATTGGAATATCTGAAGAAGGCAAAAAGAAACTATTTAAATCGTTTTCGCAGGTCGATGCATCGGTTGCAAGAAAGTACGGTGGAACTGGTTTAGGTTTGGCAATTTCTGTTCACCTGATAGAAATGATGAACGGAAAAGTTGATGTAGAAAGTGAGCAGGACAAAGGTTCTACTTTTTATTTTACTGCTATTTTTGGGAAAACTAAATCGACAAGCCCCAAAAATGATGAGCCAAAATACGACTTTAATAGAAAAAAAGCTTTGATTGTTGACAATAATTCTACTTGCAGAAATATTTACAGAAAATATTTAGAATATTGGAATTTTGAGGTGTTTGAAGCCAAAGATTCAACAAATTGTATGGAAATTTTTGAACAACAAAATTTGAATACAAATCAGGTTGATATAGCATTTATAAATTATCAAATGTGCGATATTAGCGGCATTCAACTTGCCAGTAAAATAAAATCAATAAACGCAAATAATACCCGACTTGTCCTTTTATCTTCGGTGGGTAAACAATTGTCGCCTGATGAAATTGAAGATTCAAAAATTGATGAAATACTAAACATCCCCGCTAAACAGTCTGATATATTGGAGATTATGCTTAAATATTTTAAATCTAAATTTATGCCTGCTCCAATAGAAGAATCTAAAATTGAGAACAGAAGTTTAGAAAACCTAAAGTACAATTTTAAAGTATTGCTAGCTGAAGATAATCCTATAAATCAGAAAGTTGCAAGTCATGTTTTGAAAAATCTTTGTAGTGAACTTCATATTGCCGAAAATGGAAAAATTGCTGTAGATTCGTTCAATAAAAATGACTACGATATTATTTTTATGGATTTGCACATGCCCGAAATGAACGGATTGGAAGCTACCATCAAAATTAGAGAAATTGAAAAAATAAAGAATGAACAAAATCCTATTCTAATTGTTGCAATGACGGCTGCCGCTATGAAAGAAGACCAAGAAAGATGTTTCATGGCAGGGATGAACAATTTTATTAGCAAACCATTTAACCCGCAAGATATTATTAGGATTTTTGAAGATATAAAATTGAAAGTTTAAAATATATAATCAATACAAAAAGTTTTAAAAGAATTAATTATGAGTAATAAGTACAGAGGAACAATAGGAATTTTAACTGGTGGTGGAGATGTTCCCGGATTAAATCCTGCAATTAGAGCAATAACAATCAGAGCAATACGAGAAGGATTTCGGGTTGTTGGAATTAGAAGAGGATGGGCAGGAATGATTAATATAATCAGAGATAAAAAAGTTGATAATAGCAACTCAATACAAATTCTTTCCGAAGAAATTGTAAACAGAATTGGAAGAACAGGAGGAACTTTTCTTCATTCCTCAAGAACCCGTCCGAGCCATGTACCTAAAGATCTTGTGCCAGACCATTTAAAAGATAAATATTCTGAAAATATGAACGACCTCACCCCCGAGGTTTTAAAAAATATTGAATTTGCAGGAATCGATTATTTAATTCCAATCGGAGGAGACGATACTTTAAGCTATGCTGTCAGGCTTTACAAAGAAGGGGTAAAAGTTATAGGTTTCCCAAAAACTATGGACAACGATGTCCCTGGCACTGACTATTGCATAGGTTTTAGTACCTGCATTACCAGAACCATAGAAATGACACACAAACTTCGTACATCAGCAGGTTCGCACGAGAGAGTTTTGATTATTGAAGTTTTTGGAAGATATGCAGGATTTTCAGCCATTTTGCCAACAATTGCCGGTGCTGCAAATCGCTGTGTGATACCCGAACACAAGTTCAATATGGAAAAACTAACCGAGCTGCTTGTAGAGGATAGATATTCAAATCCAAGTAAATATTCGGTTGTACTCGTTTCTGAAGGAGCTATGCTGGACGGAGGAAATATGGTGTTTTCAGATACAAAACAAGATGCATTTGGTCATGCAAAACTCGGTGGGATTGGCGAGATAGTCTCACAAAATTTTAGGGAGCTTGCACCCAAATATAACAATGGCAAATCCATTAATGTAATATATCAAAAGCTTGGATATTTAGTGAGGAGTGGCGATCCTGATGCAATAGATTCAATCGTGCCAATGGCATATGCAAATCTTGCCCTCGACCTTATCATGAAAGGAATTCATGGCCGATTGGTAATACTTCGCAATGGCCGCTACGATAATACACCACTTGATATTGTTACCAGTACAAATAAAATTGTTGATGTATCGCAATATTACGATACAGAAAGACTACGACCTGTATATACAAGTTTTGAATTTAAACCTATGTTTATTATGACCGGCGATTAATTTGAAATCTGTAGTTTATTCACCAAAATGTTAAATGAGAAAGGACAAAGAGATATATTAATAAAGATGAACTTATCCTAACTTGAGCATTTTTCCAAAATTAATAAAATAATTAAAATTTTATCTATCTGATAATTAGGCATATGACGTTATATAGAATCGTTCTAAATACTATAATGTGCAGATATACAGTTGTATAAGTAATTGGTGTCCGTTGTAGTCCCAGAATATCATCTTATTTAGAACTATTCTAAATAATATTTTGTTAACTTTGCAACTTGAAATTTAGTTCGTTGAAAATATTGAAATTACAAAATCCGTAGTACCCGAAAAACG
>JABHKC010000158.1 GCA_018692315.1 Bacteroidota bacterium
GTTTTATTTTTAGTCAAGTAAATATACAATTATTGAGACTCCTTTTTATAAAAAGGTAACTTCCACTTCTGAAAATTCGTTATGCTTTGTTAATTGTAGCGTAGAGAAGTTTTGAATTGAAAAATTAAGGAAACTTTAGTCAATGACTTAGCGTTCTTTATACTTAAAATAAATTTCACAACAATCATAGATTCAACACTTTAAACAGGCTGATTAGTTACAATAAAAATATTATTTTGCAGGAATAATCCTCTGAACAATCTTTTCATCATATATCATAAGCACACAAAAAAGCGTCTCTGAACCGTATTTTTCAATTGAAAATTCAATAGTATATGCTCCCTTATTTTGAAACAGGTTATTTTGTAAAGTTTCAACTTTTCTGCCACAGCTATCTTTTAGGTACAAATTGACATGTGTATCTTCATTGATCGCATAATCTACTTCGAAATTCTGACTAATCTGATTTAAGGAAACCTGAAATAATTCGACTTTCTCCGGGAAAATTTCCGGATTTGAGTAAGGGCTTTCATAAGCCCCTATATCGAAAGTCATTCCTTGTGGACGCAAATTGTTTTCGTTATCGTTAAAAATTCCATAAGGAGACAAATCCAATCCTTTGTCTATCAGGCCGGAACTTTCTTGCAGATTATAGTTTTCAGCAAACGGATTTACAAAATGAACATCTTCAAGATTTCGTGTGAAAAAATTTCTTGCTGTGTCAATATCAACACTCGACTTAGTTATTCTGATATAGGCATCCAAACTTGTAGTCGAAGTATTTCCGGTTTCATATTCGCGGAAAGCTCCCGGATTCACAATTATATTGTTGTATGCACGATTGCCACTGCTCACAGTATCGTTTATTCTAATACCGTCAGTTTTTGGATTAATTATCGTATTATTGAAAAAATAGTAGCTCGAATCTTTTTCGGTGCTTTTGTTAGAAAAATAAATTCCATGCTGCCGTTGGTTGATGTCGCCCGGATGATAATCTGAGCCTGGGTTCACTATCAAATTATTATAAACTTTTGTTCCGCCCAAACCAAAAACTAAAATTCCGGTTCCCTTTCCATACAAAATTTTATTATTATAACATTCGCATTTTGAGCCACCACCAAGAATTATTCCACTCATTTCAGTTGAATTTTCTTTTCTACTGTCATTTATTATTGTGTTGTTGAAGATATTACAATTTTCTGTCGCAGAACTCACCTGAATTCCATCCCAACCTGTCCGCTCAATCCTGTTATTATAAATTTGTACTCCTTTCAACAAGTGAGGATAAACATACATACTTTCTCCATTATTTACTAATTGTACACCCTCATATTTGCTATATCCACAATAAATTCCTTCGCCGCCAACATCGTGAATATATAAATCGTGAAGTACTGTATTGTACAGCGTAAACGAATCTCGCACCGAAGCCAAAGACCAATCGGGATCAGACTTTGCAAGAATTCCTGCAAATCCACAATTTGAGATTTCCACAAATTCTACTTCAATATCGCTACTCAAATCTTCAATTGGTATTCCAACACTATTTTCAGCTTCGAGGCGAGAAATTCTTATTCCATATTTTCTGGTGCTCGTGCCACTACCAGTAAGTTTTATATGCGAACAGCCCCGAAAAGAAATACCATAAAAACTTTCAGAATCAAAATCTACCAAACCTTGATGATTTATAAAAACTATCTGCGAATCTTCTTTCCCCTTTAGATTTTTTATTAATAAATATTCTCTGATTCCCTTTTCTAAAAATACAGTGTCGCCAGGTTTAATATTGCTATAAGTTCCCGCCGTAGCATCAATAACTTTTGTATCAATTGAAATAAAATAATTAGTCTGGCTTACTGAAAGATAGGATGAAAAAACAAGTATAAATATTATGTAGAATATCAATTTTTGATAATCTTTCATTATTGAAATGTTAATTTTGATATGTAATACAAAGGTATGCAAATTATTGATTCTTTGTAAGTAATCAGTGTCAGAAACTTGAAGTTATTATATACTTCCTCTATGTGAAACTCAGCCCCGGTAGCTATCGGGATTTTTGTGATTTTTTGTAAAACAGCTATTACACAAAGTTGCTCAGAGAGGCACAAAGTGGCACAAAGAATAATAAGGAATTATTTACAATCCATATCTTTTCACAACACTGATTAGATACAATTTTTTTAATGATAAGTTAAGATTTCGACAACGAATACAAAGTTTTATAAAAGCAATTCAAAAGTATATCTTTGTTGAAAAATTAATTCTATTTTTTATGAAAATAATTTCGTTTAGAGAAATAAAAATTGTTTTGTTGCTTTTTGTTTTTTTTGTTGTGTCTGAAAATCTTGTTGCACAAAAAACAAGCGTAAAAATTGCACTTTTGAAATATAGCGGAGGCGGAGATTGGTATGCAAACCCAACTTCCTTACCAAATTTGATAGATTTCTGTAACCAAACCCTAAAAACAAATATCAATCGCGAATATGCTACAATTGAAGTTGGTAGCCCCGAAATTTTCAACTATCCCTTTGTACATATGACTGGCCACGGCAATGTTGTTTTTTCGCAAAAAGATACTGAAAATCTCAGGAACTATTTGATTGCAGGCGGATTTTTACATATCGACGACAATTACGGCATGGACGAATTTGTGCGGCGTGAAATGAAAAGTGTTTTTCCAGAAGCCGAATTTGTAGAACTTCCGTTTTCTGAACCAATTTATAAGGAGGAATACAGTTTTCCGAACGGGCTTCCAAAAATTCACGAGCACGACAATAAACCACCGCAGGGTTTTGGGATTTTCTATGAAGGGAAATTAGTATGTTTCTACACATACGAATGCGACTTGGGCGATGGCTGGGAAGATAGAGAAGTTCATAACGATTCGGAGGAAATACGATTAAAAGCTTTACAAATGGGAGCAAATATTATTAGTTTCGCTTTCAATAATTAATGCTCAAAATATTTTTTGCTCTCATTGAATTCAAGACAATTATGAATACAAACTTATAGCAAGAATTTAACAAAACCAATTAATGAAAAAAATATCATATGAAACAACCAAATATATTGATTATATCTGTGCAGCCGAAATGCATCTGGCTAGTTATAAAGAACTATCAAAACGCATAGATATTCAAAGTCGATATTATTTAAAAAATGAAACTGACAAAAGAAAAATAATGCACGAGATGTATTATCTAAGTGGTTATATTATCGAAAGTTCTTTGTGTTATGCAATCGGTATAGAAATAGATGAAAAAAATGAAGATGCAGACCTTCTCCAAAAAAATGTAAAATACTTTGGAAATTCAAATCTACAACCACACGGGAAGGTAAAATTTAAAGGATTATTTGCAGAAGACCAACATGCAACAACAGAAAAAATTAAATTCTTACGTGAAATATCAGGCTTCAATTCATCAAGAATAAATGAAATCCCAATTCTTGATAATAGAACACCGTATTTATTTCATCATGAGACTAATAAAAACATACATTTTCAAACTCTTTATGAAAGTTGGAGACCTGATTACAGATACATTAAACCACCAAAAAATATCAGAGACCTAATATTCGAACAAAACCTGTTAAACGATTATAAATATTTTCTATTTAAGTTTGTAAATAAAATAAAAAGACATTATAATAGAACATTAAAATTAAGGACAATATGCTCTTACCAATAATAAAAATTCGTCAAACAGTTTATATCATTGAAAAAAATGAAGATAAAATTTCAGATTATCGAATTCATTTTAATAATGATTTAGGCTTACATATATATATAAAACTAATTTCCAATGAATATAGGAAAAAGATAGATTATAAAATTACTGAAGATGAAAATATAATAATAGAAGAATTTACAGAAGAAGAGAAAGATTCTTATGATTACATTTTTAGTAATTCTCAAAAGATTGATTTTGGTTACAAGCAAAGGTTTAATTCTTTTGATAATAATTATTTATCTAACTTAACTAAAAAAAACAAAGCCCCAATTTACACTTTTTACAGTTATAAAGGAGGAATGGGGCGAACTACAACACTTGCTAGTTTTGCAATGCACTGTGCATATCATCAAGGCTTAAAAGTATTAATTATTGATAGTGACTTGGAAGCACCCGGATTTACTAATTTTTTTGACATTACAGATGATAAAATATCTCAAAGACATGGTGGATTAGTTGAGTATATTCAAAATAAAAAGTTCAATAAAAATATTCGAGTCGAAAATTATCTAATACAAGCAGATAATAAATATTCAAATACCGAAAACAAGGGTGGAACTATTTATATTATGCCGGCCGGCAACTTAGCAACCAACGATGAGTATTTTATTGATAATATGAAGCTAAAAGAAAAGAGTCTTTCATCATATAATACACATTTATCTCACTACCTTGAAGCTTTGTCTAAATTAGAATTTTCTAATCCCAAAAATATTATAAATAATTTTAATAATTTATTCGATGATTTACAGAAACATGATGATTTTAACTTTGATATAATACTAATTGATGCTCGTACTGGATTTAATGATATTTTAGGAACTCTTGGTATTTTTTTAGCAGATACTTTAGTTGGTTTTTTTAGAGAGGAAAGTCAGTCTGAACCAAGCATTCATTTTTTATTTCAAAAATTAGTAGAAAATAAATTGAACCAAAACCTTGTAATAGTTAATTCTATAAGTTCTGATTATGAAAGAGCTGAGTATTTAAAAAATCAATTAGATGCAATTGCCGAATATTACGATACAGGTGAAGGTCCGGTTCCTTATACATTTGCTGGCATTGAAGAAAACTCAATACTTAAAAAACTTGGAAGCAACTTTGATAAATCAACCGATAAAAACTTTATTAAACTAATTAGAGAAAAAAAATTCAATTCGTATGAAGAGTTATTTGAAAAATTAATAGAAAGCTATCATTCAACATGCTCAAAAGAAAAAATAATTGAACAAAAAGAAGTCATTTGGGAAACAAAAATAAATATCTTAAAAGAATTACATCCATATTGTAAAGAGCTATTTAGTGAAGATATAGATTTTGACTACAAAAACAGATTTTATTATCGTAATGTGATGCTTAATATTTTCAATATTGATAAATTTCTAATATTAGCAAGTAAGGGAACTGGAAAAACTCTATTTTATAAATCATTACAAAATGATATTGCTCTTACAACTTTAAAAAAATTAGCAAATAGAAAAGGCGATTATAAATTTGTAAATGTTATAAGACGGAATAGAAAAAAAGAAAACTTTTTTAAAATAGATAAATTTACAATTGAAAGAGACAATGTAAAATTCTTTTTTCATAGGTTTTGGATTATATACTTATGGAAATCAATACTATTAGCAAATAAAGATGATGAATTTGGCTTCAAAACGAATAAAGAATTAGAAAAATACGTCAGATATGCTAACCCAAACGATAATTCAATAGCCGATGATTTTAAATTCCTTATAAATGATAATACAAAATATAATTTGATTGAAGAAGACTTAAAAATTTGGGATAATGAATTAGCAAAAACAAATTCTTATATTTTTGCTTGTTATGATTATTTAGATGAAATTGTAGCACCTGAATATTGGGAAACCGGTTATGCAATAGCTCAATTATTTAATTATTGGAAATTCAATCCTTTTTCAAGGATATTACCTAAGTTATTTGCCAGAACAGATTTGTATAATAAAATTGTTGGAATAACAAATTTTGGTAATTTAAGCCAAACACATTCAATTAATTTAGAATGGAAAAAAGATGAGTTATTTGCACTGCTTTTTAAACAAATTTTAGCAAAAAGCAAAAAAGATTTCCTCTCAATAATAGAATATTATAAGGGCATATATAATATAAATTCAAAATATATTAAGGAGATTAAAGATATAATAGAAAAACATGATAGCCACTTACCATTAAATTACGAAATTCTTCGTCCATTAGTAAATGTATTTTTTGGCAAGTTTGTTAGCTTCTCGAAATATGGAACAAATACTTATGATTGGTTCTTTAGTAATTTGCGAAACGCAGATGATACAATAAGTATCAGACCTTTTCTTAGTATGTTAAACCTTGCTATTGAAAGAGTTTATGAGAACCAAAGAGATTTGAAAAAATATTCCCCTGTTTTATCTTATACTTATTTTGCAAATGCAAAGGTCAGGGAAAAATGTGTTGAAGAATATTTTAACGATTTGGCAAGTAATACAGAAGGAAACAAACCTCTTAAAATCATATTTAATTTCATTAAAAAATTGCGACCTGCAACAGGATTGAAAAAACATAGCTTAACAAGCAGTGAATTATATAATCTTTTACAAATGATATTAGAAGACAATAAAGACAATAAATATTTACTTAATTATACTATTGAAAAGTTAGAAAATTTATTGATAAGTAATGGTATAATCAAAAAAACATACAAACGTGGAGGTTCGGCTAAATATAATTTTGCCTACTTATATAAATTTCACTTAGGTTTAAAAAGTAGAAGTTAGATTTTTTAATAAGACATTCAATGATAAAAAAAACGTGTTTCATTTTATTAATAATCTCAATTTTATTTGCTTTTGAAATAGAAGCTCAAGAAAAAACAAATGTAAGATACTGGCAGCAAGCAAGAATTGATAGCCCATTTGCTTACAATTTTTTTATTGGTAAAGATGCCAATCTTTTCAAAACCACCATTTCGGGATTTGGCAGCGGATTTATTCTCGATTTATTTTCGGGACGCTTCTCTCTCGATATTGTTACCATCGGGAACGAAAAAATCAACCTGAGCTGTGGATTAGGAATTGCAATCAACAAATATAAATTTTCGCAAAATCTTATTTTTGAAAAAACTAACAATCAAATTAATGTATTTGAGGATCCGGACAGCGAGCACGATTATGTAAATAAATTTTTTGGCTACGGCAAAAGTAAACTTGTAACTGGGACTTTGTTTGCTCCAATAAACCTGAACATTTGGGTGGACAAGTATTACATTTCATTTAGTTTTTTCTTCGATTATTATTTGTCGGGCAAGCATAAGCGAAAATTTTTCGATGAAAATGAAAAACACGAAATTATAGTTACGAACAAAGACTTCAAAAACTTCTGTCTGAACAAAGAAAAAATTGGTATTGGCTTTATGATTAGCCAAAATCCAAAAAATATAAGCCTTGGATTTACATATATGCTAACTCCATTTTTTCAGGAAAATAAAGGTCCTGCAATCAATGAAGTTAGAATTTCCTTTAAATATACTTTAAAAAACCGACCTTTCAAAACAAAGTATAATAATTTGTATAACAGGGCGAAAAGGGAATTTGAAATTAAACAGGTGTAATATTCTAACAATTCTCTAAAATAATTTATTATTGAAGATGTTTGAAAAAATAGAAAAAGTGATTTCGTTTAAAAACAAAAAACTTTGCGAAACCATTAGATTTTTACCAAAAAAAATGTGTCCTTTTTGCAAGGGCTTTATTTCTTTAATTTTACTTTTTCTATTTTTAAACTATTATGGTTTTGCGGCCAACGAAAATTCCGCACAAAATCTCGGCAACATTGATGTAGAATTTCCAACAATAATTATTAAAGGTATTGAGGCTGAAATAAAAATCAAAATTGAAAACACAGACTTAATTCAGAGAATAAAATCGAACTCTACAAAAATTTTCATCAATAATATTGAATTTCAAAATCCACCATTTGAAAACGGTTTTTTTTCTATCAAGCATAAATTTATTGATGAGCAAATTTCGATTAAAATTGAAAATTTTTCATTTTCACAAACTGTTCATCCAATTGAATTATGGCTCTCGGTCTTACCACCATTAATTGCAATTATTATTGCTTTGCTTTTTAAAGAAGTTTTCACTGCACTATTCATCGGCATTTTTGTTGGAACTTCAATTATTTATTATCATGCCGAGCAATCCATTTTTCTGGCAATTTTCAAAGGAATTTTTGCAATTATCGACACATATATTCTCGAGTCCTTAAATGATTCGGGGCATTTATCAATCATTGTTTTTTCGCTCTTAATTGCAGGAATGGTCAACATTATTACCAAAAATGGCGGCATGAAGGGAGTTGTCGATATTCTTTCGAAATACGCTAATAGTCCGCGTTCCGGGCAATTTGTTACATGGCTTTTGGGAATTGCAATTTTTTTCGACGACTACGCAAACACACTTGTTGTAGGAAATACAATGCGACAAGTTAGCGACAAGCTGAAAATTTCACGAGAGAAACTTAGCTATATTGTTGATAGCACGGCTGCTCCAATAGCTGCAATTGCGTTTGTAACAACCTGGATTGGAGCCGAATTAGGATATATAGAAGACGGAATCAGCAAAATAGGAATTTCAGAAGGGGCATATAATGTGTTTTTCAATTCGCTTGCTTATTCGTTTTATCCAATTCTTGCTTTGATTTTTATTCCTATTTTAATATTTAAGAAAAAGGATTTTGGACCTATGCTTCATGCAGAAAAAAAAGCAAGACAAGCTGAAGTTATTGCAAGTTCACCTGAAAGCGATTCGCAGACTTTTGGCGATTTTGAAATTTCTGTAAAAGCAAAAGCTCGCTGGTATAATGCAGTTATTCCTGTTTTGATTGTGATATTTGGAACTTTCATCGGGCTTATTTACAGTGGCTGGAATGCTGAGATTTGGAATAATGAAGCGATAGGATTTTCCACAAAATTATCGGAAATTATTGGAGGCTCAGATTCATATAGTGCACTTTTATGGTCTTCATTGTTAGGCGTTTTGGTCGCTGCATTTTTATCAACTACGCAAAAAATATTGAACATCAAGGAAGTTACTGAAAGTTTGTTGAACGGCTTCAAAACTATGATGACTGCAATTGTGATTTTAGTGCTTGCATGGTCGCTGGCTTTAGTTACAGAGCATTTGCATACTGCCGATTTTATTTCGAGTAGCTTAATTTATATTAATTTGTCGCCATATTTTGTGCCAACTTTTACTTTTATAATGGCTGCACTTATTTCATTTTCTACAGGTTCGTCCTGGGGAACTATGGCAATTTTGTATCCTCTGATTTTGCCTACAAGTTGGCTGATTTCTGTAGAATATGGTTTAGATTATGATACTTCAATCTTAATTTTTTACAATGTAGTATCCTGTGTGTTAGCCGGTTCTGTTCTTGGAGATCATTGCTCACCAATTTCCGACACAACAATTCTTAGTTCGCTTGCAAGCTCTTGCAATCATATTGATCATGTAAAAACTCAGTTGCCATATGCTTTGACAGTTGGTGGAGTTTCTTTGATTTTTGGAACTATTCCTTCAGCTTTTGGATTTAGCTCACTAATTATATTTCCCCTATCGATTATAGTTTTGTATTTAATTGTACATTTTTTTGGGCGGCAAACGGAAATTTGAATTTTGAAATTGGATACTCAAAATTGGAACTTCAGTGTTCGTTTTGTAATGCTTTACCATTAAACTAACTGTATTTCTTTAGTAATGTCCCCTAAGTGAATGCACAATAATCCTATCGTCAAATACTTCGTACACAATACGATGTTCTTTGTTTATCCTGCGAGACCAGCATCCTGTAAGATTGAACTTCAATGCTTCAGGTTTTCCAATACCTTCATATGGATTTTGAACAATGACTTCTAAGAGTATGCGAATTTTCTTCAAAACAGCAATTTTGTTAGATTTTTTCCCAAAATGCAAATCCTCTTTCGATTGTGGTGTATATTCTATTTCCATATATCGTCAAGATCTATTTTTTCAGTCTTGCCTTCAGCTACTTGTTTGCGACTTTCTTCAATTTTGGCCACAAACTTTGGGTCGTAAGGTGATTCCTGTGCAAATTCGAACTTAATTTTTAATGCTTTAAAAAATGCTTGCAAAACACTAATTTCTTGTTGGTTTGCCGGATGCACTATTATATGTTGAGTATTCATTATCTATTACTAAAAATTATACATCAATACAAAGGTATTAAAAATCTGTTGAAGTAACTTTCTGAAAATTGAAATTAGAAATTTCTTTTTCAATAATCACTTTGTTTTTGCTACAGCTAAAGTAAATACTGAGACAAATATATCTGAGAGTCATATATCCAAAATTGATAAATTAAACATTTTTCGTAAGTTTCTTAACTAAAGAAAACTGATTGAAAAACTCTTTTGCAATGACTCTTAAAATTGTGTATGCAGGAATCGCTAAAACCATTCCTGTAATTCCCGCAAGGCTACCAGCCATCATAATTACCAAAAAAATCTCTAATGGATGAGCATTCACACTATTCGAATAAATTAGCGGTTGAAAAAAAACATTGTCGATTAGTTGAACCGAAATAAAAACAATTGCCATATATCCAATCATGGGTAATAGTTCTGTGTAAAAATTTGCATCTAAGTTTGTGGCTATTCCGAGAATTATTCCAAAAGCAGCACCTATAATTGGTCCCACATAAGGAATAATATTCATCAATCCGACAAAAAGCCCAATGACTAAAGCCGTTTGCAATTTCAATCCTACAATAGATAATCCTATTGTAATCAAAATCATTATTAAACAAACTTCAATACCAATTCCAATGAAATAACGAATTAATAATTTCTGAACCGAATGAATAATATTTCGAACATTTTCTTCAATATTTTCAGGAATGAAAAGGAAAATGCCATTAAAAAACAATTTATCATCTTTCAGGAAAAAAAATGAAATGAAAGAAATAGCAAAAATAGCAATGAAAATATCTCCAAGAGTGCCAACTATAAAATTCAAAAAATCAGATAAATATGATATTTTTAAAACAGAAACAATTTTTTCCCTTATATAATCCTCAAACGAAAATGCAGCTTCTTCCGAACTATTAAATTGTCCTAAAATATCTTCCAGTTTTTCGATAGGTTGCTCCAGTTTTTCGACAAATGAATTTGCATCAATAGAAGATAAATCACTTGCTTGATTTGCAATTATCGGGACAAATATTCTGAAAAATGTAAAAATCAACACCCAAATTACTAATAAAGTTATTCCTGCAGATAAAGATTGCGAAATCTTAAGCTTTCTAATTTTGACTTTAGACAAAAGTTTAACTAATGGCTGACCAATAAGTGAAAAAATGGCGGCAATCAGAATATAACTCACAATTGAAATAAAATACCAAAGAATAAAGCAAACAATTATTATGCTTGTGAAAATTAGAATGTATTTGAAAGTTTTTGACATTTTGGATGAATTTATTGCAAATTATTTCTGAAAAAAAGTGTAAGCCAAGTTGATTTAAAATTCTATTAATACTCTTTTTCAATCAACTGTATTGCTTTAGTAATACTTTTTTTTGTGTAATTATTGATAATAGCTATAGCTTTTTTCCTATCTTTTTTGAAAATTTCTAAAGCCTCTTTTTCAAAAGAACTTTGATTTGAAATAATTTTATCTTCAAATTCCGCTTTCTTCTTTTTAACTTCTGAGAGGGATATTTGCGAATAATTTTCTGTGTCATCTACAAAATCAACAAATTTCCAAAACGAATGAATCTCGTCTTTTTCGTAGGCTCCACCTATATATTCGAAATGATGCAAAAGAGCATTTTCAAAATTTCCTTTAGAAAAACCTTTAGGAATTTCGGAAATGCCACAATACCATGGAACAAATGCCTGAACGCAAGGTCGGCGTGGGGCTATCCACAAAACACATCCAATCTCCGAAGGCATTGAATTTCTCAATTGGGCAACAAATCCATACTGGTTGGTTTCAGAACAGATTCTCATCAAATCATCCTTATGAGAAATATCTTCAACTTTGCCTTTTTCATAATGATCATGCAAAACCAACATTAAATCTTGGATTGAAACTTTTTGTTTTGGAACAAATGAGAAAGGAAAATCACTATCAATTTCGTATTCTTTTTTTGAAAAATAATTCATGGCACGCCATTTTCTTGAAATATTCGATTTCGATTCCAATACTGAAACTTTCCCATAAGCTAATCTGAAATTAAACGGCTTATTTTCACTGGGTTCATACCACGCTCGCTCAATTGCATAATCAATAATATCTGCTGAACCAAGAAAATTCATACTGTCGTTGAGATCAATTTCTTCAATAACATAGTAGTTTGGAATTATTGCAATTTCGTTGTCTGGAATTCGCTGAGCTACCCAATGTTTTCCCTGAACTACCGACATAATCCATGCCTCGTTGGCATCGGCAATGCAATAGCTGCGACCCGATGAAGAATATCCAACTTCTTCAACAATTTTTCCTGCAATTTTCACAGCTTCACGCGAAGTTTTTGCACGCTCCACCATAATTCTACGAAGATAAAAGCCAATTCCTCCATCAAGCAATTCTCCGTTTTTTTCTTTCGATGGGCAACTATTTGAAGCTACAGTGAGCCCAAATTCATTCATATATGTATCGGAGAATTTAAATCCAGGCATTTGCATCCAAATGTAGGAATATGTTTGCCTGACTTGCTCAATTTTAGCTCCATTAACGAGGGTTAATTTTTTATTTTTTTCGTAACTAATTCGAGGAACTTTGTACCAATCTACTAAATTTGTTCCATAATCGTCCTCGTTGTGTGCAAAAATTACAGAATTATCAATCGTAGCATTTTTTCCTGCTAAAATCGAAAAACAATTGAAATTATTGTTTTCAGCAAATTGAGCAAACAAAACACTCAAATTTGCCAGACTAATCAATAATATTATTGTATAGATTTTTTTCATTTCTGTCTGTTTTAAATATAAAAATGATTATTCATGAAATCTCCGGCGAAACCGAAAAAATGAGTTTGTTTTTTTTTGGAATAAGTTTTTTCCAGCTTTTTTTCTTTATGCCAATAGAAATTATTGTGGCTGTGGGCATATAAATATTTCCTAAACCCGACAAAAGAGAAATTGCTAATTCACTAATTCCTGGATTGTGTGCAACTAATAAAACCGTTTTGCATTGCTCCGGCAAATTTTGAATTTCTTCAAACAAAACATCAATTTCGGCGAGATACAAATAATCTTTTAAATCTAAGGTTTTAGAATTACTGCATTTTTCTACAATTAGTTCAGCTGTTTTTTTCGCTCTTTTCGCTGAAGATGAAATAATTTTATCGACAACAACTTTTTTTGCATTTAATTCATCGCCAATAAAATTTGCCTCATCTATTCCAGTTTGTGATAATTCTCTATCAAAATCGTTAATACCTTCACCCATTTTTGCATGAGCATGGCGCATAAGTAAAATATTTTTCACTATTGTAAATTTGAAATAAAACTTGTGTAAATTTAGCAATTTTTTAGATATTCGATTTGGCATGAAAAAATTATTAATAGTAACTGGTGCAATAGGTTTTATAGGAAGTAATCTTATTTGGAAACTTAATGAAATGGGTTTTGAAAACATAGTTGCTGTAGATGATTTTGATAGGAAAACAGACAAAAAAAACCTTGATGGAAAAAATATTCAAGACTGCATTGATAGAGAAAAATTCTTTGAATGGTTACAACACAATAAGAAAAAAGTAGAATTCATTTTTCATATTGGAGCGAGAACTGATACTGCTGAATTCGACAAATCTGTTTTTGATAAACTTAATTTAAATTACTCGAAAGAAATTTGGAAGAATTGTGTAGAGAACAATGTCCCGCTAATATATGCCTCATCTGCTGCAACTTACGGTATGGGAGAATTTGGATATTCAGACAATCATGAAATCATAGAAAAACTGAAACCACTTAATCCGTACGGAGAATCGAAAAATGAGTTCGACAAGTGGGTTTTACAACAAAAAAATGCTCCTCCATTTTGGGCAGGATTGAAGTTTTTTAATGTATATGGACCCAACGAATTTCATAAAAACAGAATGGCTTCGGTAATTTTTCATGCCTTTCATCAAATAAAAAAAAGTGGCGAAATGAAACTCTTTCGCTCTCATATTCAAGACTTTAAAGATGGTGAACAAAAACGAGATTTTATTTATGTTAAAGATGTAGCAGATGTAATTTATTTTTTATTCGATAAAAGAAAAAATTCAGGCATTTACAATCTTGGAACAGGTAAAGCTCGCACTTTCAAAGACTTAGTAAAAAACACTTTCGAAGCCATGAGCTGCGATATCAAAATTAGTTTTATTGATACTCCTAAAGACATTAGAGAAAAATATCAGTATTTTACTGAAGCAAAAATGGAAAAATTAAGAGACATTGGCTATAAAAAATCCTTTTTTTCGTTAGAAAAAGGGATAGATGATTATGTAAAAAACTACCTAATCAATAAACAATACGTCTAATCACCTGTATTTCTGCACATTAAAAAATATTTATTTTATATGAAATTTTTTATAAAATAAATTTGGTAGAAAAAAATATTTTGTATTTTTGCAATCCAAAATTATTGAAAATGGTCCGTTCGTCTAGGGGTTAGGACGCCAGGTTTTCATCCTGGTAACAGGGGTTCGATTCCCCTACGGACTACTGAGTTTTTTTTTATTATAAATTGAAATTAAAAAATGGCAAATCATAAATCGGCTTTAAAAAGAATTAGGCAAAATGAAACAAGAAGATTGCACAATAAATATTATGCAAAAACAATGCGAAATGCAATTAGGAATTTACGAGCCGAGAAAGACAAAAAGGCTGCCGAGGAATCCATACAAAAAGTTGTGTCTTTGATTGATAGAGTTGCAAGACGAAATATAATTCATAAAAATAAAGCCGCAAATCTGAAATCCGGTTTATTCAAGCATATTAGTAATATGTAAAAAATATTTCTTGTTCCGTCGTGGAATAATTTGACGATTAAAAAAATAACTAAAACCGTTGTGTTCAACCACAACGGTTTTTTTTATTTCTATATTTGCGATTCGGGAGCTTGAAATATTTAAGCTTGTTTCAATTAAAGAACTAAAATGGATGAATCTAAAAATTTCGGAATAAAAAATTGGGCAATTGAAGATCGTCCGCGAGAAAAATTATTGTCAAAAGGAATAAATAGTTTAAGCAATGCCGAACTTATTGCTATATTGATAGGTTCTGGCACAAGAAATGAATCGGCAGTTGATCTCTCTAAAAAGATTTTGCAAAACTCAAACAACGACCTCAAAGAATTAGGAAAACTCTCGATAGCTCAACTACAAAAAAATAAAGGAATTGGGGAAGCAAAAGCTGTAACAATTGTTGCTGCATTAGAGCTGGGGCAAAGGAGAAAACTATCAGAAATTATTAATAAAGAGAAAATTACAAAAAGCCAGGATGTTGCAGAATATTTTCAATCAATTCTTTCGGATTTGACTCATGAAGAATTTTGGGTTCTATTTTTAAATAGAGCCAACAAAATAATTGAACGAAGAAAAATTAGTCAAGGCGGTGTTTCAGGAACTTTTATCGACAACAAAATCATTTTTAAATATGCAATAGAAAATTTAGCATCGTCAATAATTCTTTGTCATAATCATCCTTCGGGAAATATTAATCCGAGCAAATCGGATATTGCAATTACTGACAAAGCTGTTGAAATCGGAAATTTATTTGACATTTCTGTTTTAGACCATATAATTGTTACCGAAGATTCTTATTTCAGCTTTGCAGATGATGGAAAGATTTGAAACTTTTGACTTGCTTTAAAGCCTTATTGAATTTAGAATGTCGGCAGTATTGGTTTTGCTTTTACCTACACCTCCATAAATGTTACAAGATTCCAACTTCATTCCACAAAATTCAACAAATTGTTTTTGAAGCATTTTTTTTAATCTGTTGTTTGCTCCATTTATATTGTAATAAGATGATGGTGCTCCGGTAGTTGTAAAAATTTTCACGGTTTTACCGGTAAGTAATCCTTCCGCTTTAGAATTTTTGTATGAAAAAGCAAATCCTCGTGAAAAATTCCAATCAATGAAGTTTTTTAAAATAGCTGGCATACTCCCCCACCAGTAAGGAAATACAAAAACTAATTCGTTGGCTTCTGAGATTTTGCCTTGAAAATATTTCATTTCTGCGGTTGGTTCTACATTTGTGAAATCCTTAAAAGTATAAAATGCTTGCTGATATTCGGTTTTGTAAAGGTCGATCACATCAACTTCAAATTTTTGAGCAATAGCTAATTCTTTAAATTTATTTGCAATTGCAAAAGAAAAACTATCTTCTCTTGGGTTTGCAACAATTATCAATGTTTTCATTTATTTCAAATTAATTTGTATTTTGATAGAAATATATTCTCACAAAATATTAAAAACAAAAAATGCAGAGATAAAGTAATAGTCATTATCTCTGCATTTTAAATCGAAAAAACTGTATCAATTATTTTTTATCACTAAACAAACTTAATTTGGCAGTGTATATATTATTTTTTGAAATAAGTTTCACTGTATAGTTTCCTTGCGAAAGGTCTGATATATCAATTTGAGTATTCGCTGAAACATTTTTGAAAGTTTTCACTAATTCACCAAAAATATTGAAAACAAAAACCTCCGAATTTTTAATATTATTGAAAGAAATGATTCCTGTGCTCGGATTTGGATAAATATAGATTTCCTTTTCGATAGATTCTACACTTAAACCATTGTCTTCTATCCAAAGTGTAAAATCCTGAGTAATAGTAGAAATACCATCATTTACAGAAAAAGACACTTCATAACTTCCGGCATCATCGTTTCCGGGTGTGCCGGAGAAAGTTGCAGTTTCGTCTCCATTATCGGTAACACTTAACCAGGCAGGACCATCAACAATTTCAAAAGTTAAAGTTCCGTTGGCATGAAAAGTTTCCATTAAATATGAGTATAGTTCGCCTTCGACAACTAAAGTATCCGGAATTGTTATGATTACAAGTGGTGCCAGAAATCCTTCAAAATTAAGTCTTATCATTGGCACACTTCCGCTACCCCAGCCCCAATCGTCATTTCCTGCGCCTCCTACTCTAGCTCTTGAAGAATATGGGAAGTCATGTGGACCTGTTGCATCACCTCCAAAATACAAATCATCATTTCCCCAGTAGCATTCAAATGCTGCAATGTAGAAGAATCCTTCCTCAAGAAATTCGGAAGAACCATCTTTTTCAAAATCTAAAGTTATCCAAGTACCAGGTTCGTTTGGCATTATGACATGTTCTTGCGTAGTTAATAATTCATTATAAACTTCATAAGTTGTACTATCGTTTTTCAACAGTTTTCCAATAATAGTGGTTCCCGGCGACGAGCCAGAAGTAACATAAACTGAAATAGAACTTGCCTCATCGCTATTATATACCCATAATTGAACACCTACTGCATCACCATCAATACCATCAATATATTGCGCCGGACCATTAGTTCCTGAATGATATTTATCTCTTGCATATACATAATCAGTTAGTTCGAATGAGATTGTATCTGAATTATTATCGGGTAACTGATCAACGGAATCTTGCATAACAGTAAATACCATTTCGTATTCTTCCATTGCTATAGGTGGGACAAAAACACTGTCGATACCCAAAGAATCGGTATTATCAGGCAAACAAGTAATTGTTGAATCTCCTGTTACATCATATAAGCCATTATTCACATTCACATTCAATTTTACGTTTGTTTGCTCGAAAATTCCGTTGTTAGTTACCATCGAACCAAAGGAAACGTCAAATTCTGCATGGTCTGCCTGATAAGTTGGGATCATGGAATAAAAACCCAAACCATCGAAAACAGGAATAATATCTCCTATCATCAATTCGTTATTTGCTCCTTCTACGACGGCAACATCATCAATCATCCATGCATAATCCCATCCCCCAAAATACCAAAACCTAATCCAAACAGTAGATTGATTTGCAGCAAATGAGGAAATATTTACTTCAATAGTTTCGTAAACTGTAACTGATTGAGATAAGCTTGCATTTACTTCAATATAATCCCAATCTACATTGTTAGTACTAATACCTATGTATGTTTGCTCCTCCCATCGTCTGTATAGCTGCTCATATTGTATGGCCACATTCGAATAATTTGATAAGTCAATAGATTGAATTGTAGAAATATACGCATCTTGTGTGCCAGTTGATGATCCTATTCCATCTGAATCATAAAGTGCAAATTTTCCGCCGGAAGTAGATTCCATTGCTCCCATTGGGGCAGAATAAGAACCTACAGGACCATCGGTAGTTATAACCCAGTCTTGACCGTTTCCTACATTATTGTAAATTACCCAATTATCTGTAGAATCTGAAAAATCGTCAAACCAGATTATATCTCCGGGAGCTTTTGTAGATTTCTGCTTTTGCAATGATTTTGAAAACTCTTTTTTCATTTTTTTTGATAATCCTACATCAAATTGTTGATGTTGTGCAAAACTATATGTAGAAAAAATGAACAACCCAATTAATAATAAAGCTTTTCTCATGATAAATAAAATTTTGGTTAGTTGATATTGTAAGTAAAAAGTTATGAAATATTGATCCTAATTATTTATAAATATTGATGGTTTTTGTAAAGATTTGATGGTTTTTAGTAATTTTCATAAAATATAATCCTTCCGATAAATATGAAACGTCTATTGAAAGTGTATTTCTTGCATTTTCAATATTTAAAATTTCTCTACCTTCAATATTAAAAATTCGTATATTAGAATTATCGGCATTTCTTATATTAATAATTTCTTTTACAGGATTTGGATAGACAGCAATCAAATTTTCAATTTCTTGAACACTACTAATAATACTAATAGTATAAGAATAGGTATCACTTATCACACCATCTGAAACTTCTATCTCAACATCGCCATTGCCAATGTCCGCTACTGTAGGAGTTCCGGAAAGAGTAGTCCCATCCCAGTTTAACCATGCAGGTTTTGTTGGGCAGGTAAAAGTATAATTGCCTGTTCCTCCAATAGCTTCTGGAGTATATGTATATAAACTGTCAACAACTATTGAATTTGGAGCATTATTAACAATTTCGAGGATCTGAGGAAAAACAAATCCTTCAAAGTTTAGTCTTATCATTGGGACTTCGTTGGCCCAAGACCAATCGTCGTTTCCGGCTCCACCTAATCTTAGTCTTCCTGCGAGCCACCAAGTTGGGCTAATATTATCTGCACCAATATATAATGAATCATTTCCCCAATAACATTCAATTGCAGCAATATACATATTGGCTGAGTCTATAAATTCTGATGCTCCATCTTTTTCAATAGGCAAATTTAGCCAGGTTCCAGGTTCACCGGGCTCTATTGAATGTTCCTGAGTAGTAAGAATTTCATTAAATCCTGCTGAAGTAAATTCTAGTACTAAACCTCTGATTGTTGTTCCAGGATCAGAATTTTCAGCAATATACACAGATATTGAATTTACTTCCTGACTATTGTAAACCCAAAATTGTGTACCTATTGCATCGCCATCAATACCATCAAGATACCTCTTGGGACCAGAGTCGTATGAATAATTCAAATCTCTTGCATATTCATAGTTTGTTATTTCCATATCAATTATTTGGAAATTATTATCCGGAACTTCGTCTGTGCTATCTTGGGTTATTAAAAATGTAGCACTATATACATCTACTCCTTGTGGAATAAAGTCAATAATAAATTGGAATGTGTCTCTTGCTCCGGAAATTAAGGAATCAACAATTGGACTTGTAAAAGAATATAGTCCGCTATTAACATCCATTGTAAGCGATATGTTTGTCTGAGTAAGTCCACCATTATTAAAAACTACGTATCTGATAGTATCAACAATAAAATCCTGATGATTTGATTGAGAGTCTGGTATCATAGAATAAAATCCGGTTCCATCAAAATCAATCCAAATTTTTTCTAAAACAAGTTCGTTGGCAGGTGCATCTATTATTGCTACATCATCTACCATCCATGCATAATCCCATTCGCCAAAATATTTGAAACGAATCCAAACTTGGGGCTGATTGGCAGCAAGTGATGTTATGTTCAATTCAACATTATGATTGCCATAATTGCCAACTTCTACTCCTGCATTTACTTCTAAATCAGTCCAGGTAGTTCCATCAGTGCTAACACCAATGTAGGTATCATTGTGGAATCTTCTGTAAAGCTGTTCAAATCTTATTGCAACACTTTGATATCCTGAAAGGTCAATAGGTGAAACAGTTTCTACCGATGCATTTTGGTCTCCAGAAACTTGACCTGTTGCACCAATTCCATCGGAATCGTATAATGCAAAATTTCCACCTGATGAAGAAACAATTGTGCCTAATGGTGCAGAATAAAAACCAACTGGTCCGAAAGTAGTTATTTGCCAATCTTGTCCAGCCAATCCATCATTTGTAAAAGTCCAATTTGCCGAATTCGAAAAATCGTCGTACCAAATTGTATCGCTTATTGATTTTGTAGATTTTACAAAATTCGGAGCAGATTTTCGATCCTTCATTAAACCATTGGCTGATTGTAGATAAGTGACACTATTTTGTCCGAAAACAAGAATTGATAAGGTAATTAGCAATGTTAGAATTGTAAACTTTCTCATATCTCAATATTTTAGGTTAGTTAATACTCCACAAATTTAATCAAAAAAAAAAAGCCTCCAAATGGAGGCTTTTTTCTTTATGTTAAAAACAGAAAAAAAACTACTTAATTAAGCTAATTTTTCTTGTAATAATATTTGAATTTGTAAATATCTTAACGATATATGTTCCTTCTGCAAAATTGCTCATGTCAATTGTTGTGAAATCTGAAGTTTGGTCTAAGCTAACAACTTCTTTACCAATGATATTAAATATTCTAACTTTTGCATTTGCAATGTTTGTAATATTTAAAATGTTGTTAGTTGGATTTGGATAAATATTAATATCGTTATCAACAATTGTTTCAATTGCTAATGCACCCCACCAGTCAGTAACTGTTGTGTCAGCATTTACGAAAACAGATCTGTTTGGATCACCGGCCCATTCGCCACCGTCCCAACCGGCACCTCTAAAATATTTGTAGAATATAGAATCACCTGGCTCAATTGCACAAGTAACAGAATATACACCATCACCATCACCATCTTCTAAAGCTAATTCAAGGCTATCGCCTGGTGTTGTCCATCCTGCAAAATCACCTGCAATATAAAATACATCAGTTGTATCAATATCAGTAAGTGAGTTGCAATCTACTGTGAAAGTTACGTTAACTGTTGTAGGAACAACAATACCTGCACGAATTTCAACATTGTCAAGATTCAAAAAGAAAGCATCTGTACAATCATAATGACGGAAAGCAAAATAAACATCCTGTCCTACATAAGCAGAAATATCAACCTTGTGTTCAGTCCAATCAGTAGCAGTAGTTGGAATTACTTCTTCAAAAAGAGTTGTAGTAAAATCAGCAATATCCTGTCCTACAGTTGAAACCATTACAGCATATTTTTCATATTCATATGAAGGATCTTGAGGTTGAATCCAGAATACTAATGAATCGCCTTCAACAATAGAAGCCATAGGTGATATTAACCAATTGTCTGGTGTAAGAGGTGCTTGAGTTGCTGGATCCCAAGATGATGAGGTAGCACAAAAACCAGTGTCACCAATACCTACCCAAACTGTTGATTGTATCCATTCAAATGTATCACCATCTCCATCAACTATTACCCAACCTGCTGGTGGAAAAGTTGCTCCATCGAAACCTTCAAAAGTTAGTGTTTGAGAAAAAGCTACACTAAAAGCTAATAGTGAAACTACTAAAAAATAAATTTTCTTCATAATTAAAGTTTTAAATTAAAAGTTTATTAAATTATTTAATGTTGCAAAGATATAACATTTTTAAATAACAAAAAAAATGTTTAACTTTTTATTGAATTAATTTGGCTATACTTTAGTTTGCAATAATTAAGGGCAAAAAATTATGTTCTAATTTCAATGCAAAAAAAGAACTCTTTTAATTTTCTGAGATATATTTAATATTCTCAAGTCCATCTTCAATTCCGGCATCTAAAATATCATTTATGAAAAAACCCAAATATGTGAATAGATTATATGTATTTAAGGTGCAGGTCAATTTCCACATAAGCTTATTAGTATCTTGAGCTTTTCTAATAGAAAATTCACCTTTCAAAGGATAGCTTTTGCCTTCTGCATACGAATAATAATATACGTATTCTTTGTACAAGCATTTATAAATCTCATATTTCCCATTTCCAGAATGCTCACCTTCCCATATCATCCATGAGCCAACACCTGTTGATTTTTCAGAATAATCTGCAATTATAGTAGTGTCATGATAAAAATCCATATTCCATTGATCCCAATTTCGAAAATCGCCAACAAGATTATATATTCTCCAATCGGGAGCATCTATAGTAATACTTCTTTCAATAGTATATTTTTCGGGAAGTATGGTAACCAAAACGAAATATGTGCCAACTAAAACAACGACTGCAATTATTACTTTTTTAATCATTTAATTAGAGTTTTTAATATTTCATTCAATCATATAATTGAAATTCTTTTATGAAATCATTTAAGATTCTTCTTAGAAAGCAAAAATAAGCATTTCAAGTTTGTTATCAAATTTTTTGAAGTTAAATTTTCCCTTTTTTATTTACTTTATTAAAATTATTTTTTGTGAGTAAAAAGCATAATCAATTTGCAGTTTAAAATAGTAGATTCCATTTTTTTGCATAATACCTGAATTATCTATTCCGTTCCAGCATATTCTATGTTTCCCATTAGGGTATTCTTCACTATTAATCAGATTAATTACTTTTTGTCCTGAGATGTTAAATATATCAAGGCTAATTGTTGATTTTTTATTCAATTCAAAAACAAAATTTGTTTTTTCTGAAAAAGGATTTGGGAAGTTATATATCGAAAAATTGTTTTCAAAAATGTTTGGAGAATTTACTATGAACTGATTTGTTGGGGGGAATGTTATATAATCTATCCATGCACAATCTTCTCCGGCATCTACAGAATAATCTTTATGATAAGTCCATTTATACGTGTGAACACCGGCAGACACTGGGAAAATCTCCTGCGACCAATCTATTTGGCCATCCCATCTGGCCTGTTCTACACCATCAACAAAAAATGCCAGGTAATCGTAATTATGATTGTTTACATCGGCTTCGCATGAAACTTTTTTATAAAAACTAATCTCTCCGTTGGACAGTGCATTCAGTTCAACAAAAAGATATGTTTCTTCATTGTGGGTTATAACTCCCGATTTTGAGCAAAAAGAGCCCTCATATTCATCTAAGGTATCTAAATCCCAATGTGTGGGGCCGCCCCAATTCCACTGGTAGGAAGAAAAGTCTCCGGTTTCAAAATCTTCGTAAATATACCCAATATCAATCCAAAAAATATCGGAAGCAGAATACATATTGTCGGCATCAAAACTGGTAAGGAATTCAGCATTATAACCGAAGGGTGATAAATTAGAAGCTGAAATATTAAATGAGATTGTATCTGTAGAATTTGCGTCTATAAATAAAATATTACCAGAATTACTATTTATAGTAATGTTAGGATCAGTGGAAGAAATTGTGCTAAGTGTATTGTAAACTTTTGCTCCACCACTATTTTTAACTATCAGAATTAAAGTTGCTGTTTCTCCTGGGTCTAAACTATTGTTATTTCCATCAATTATTTCAAAATCATCAACTTCAAGAATAGGTGCATAAGCAACCAATTCCATGTGACTTTCGGAGGTATCGGAAAGTGCAGAAATTTTTGTATCGAAGACAATATTGTGCTCATTTGGGATACTATTATCAACATTAAAAGTAAAACCAGCAGTAACACTTGTTGTTGATCCAGTATCAATAAATCCTATATATTCAACACTATCAATAAATGTAATATATGGATCATTTGTAGATATTATCATACTTGCATCAAAATCAGGCAAATGTGCTATATTTACTATATCTATTGAAAGAATTCCGGTTTCTCCAAATTCAATAATACTGTCTGAGCCGGAAATTACGGAAAATCCGCTAATTAGTAAACTATTAATTCCATCTGTTGAGAACTCTAAAAGTTTAGAAGACACAATTGAGCTTGCATCGCTAACTTTTATTTTCAGATTTGTTGGTAAATATTCTTGCAAAATCAAACCACGCAGGTAGCCATCTTCAGAAATCGACAATTCATCTGGGAATGTTGAGGCTATGAATTTTATAAAATGACCGTTTTGAATTGTTTGGGCTGATGAAATTTGGGAGTATTGAAAATCAATATTATTACCTTTAAAAATTCCGGAAAACCAATTTTGAGTACTTGGGTATTGCATATTTGCATAATAAAATTCTATATCACCATTTGGAAAAAGTTTTATTGCAAAATTCAGATCCGTCCCGCTCGAATTACCACTTATTGAAGCTTTGTATCTAATGGTAGCACTATTCTGATCGCCATCGTACCAAATTCCATCTCCGGAATAAAATGCTAAATCTGCCAAAAAAGGAGCAATCGAAGAGTGACTCAAGAAAAACAAATCGGCATTCATCTGATAGGGCCAGGATGAGGGCATTTCGTCAAGCATTATGTATCCATCTGTATGGATATATATTTCATCGAAGTATTCTCCATAAAATGGAAACGAAAAATCGAGTTGCAGTGAAGTATAGCTATTGTAACTGTTTGGAGTATTGATTGCTTGAGTAGAAATATTTGGAAAACTTGCTGTTGAATCTACTACTTCATAGTCGTAATTGAACGACCAAACATAAGGCGGTGTTCCGCCAGTTGCAGAAAGTTGATACTCATATGGCTCATTTACTGTACCTTTTAATAAGGTGTCGTTTTCGATTGTTACCTCACTAAAGTTTACACTTGTTACAATTGATAGAACAGTAGTTCCATTCTCAATCAGAGGAATATTATTGCTTGGATAAAAAGTTTCGTTCGCAGAATTTGTATAATCAATTAAAGAATAAGAAATTATCTCACCTGTTCCAATATTTGAAGGATCATTTTCATCTATCAAAAGGAAATATTTTGCTATTTGGTTGGAATCAACAAAATTTAAGAGAGTTGACATGTCCAGCCCAATTTCTATTGTTTTTTGATCTTCCGTTGTGCCTCCTTGCATAAAATAATTTCCGCCTTGATAATTTAAAATCGCAGATTCTTTAATATATTGAGGATAATTATCTAATGTATCTAATGATATTCCTGTAGAAATCTTTAATTTGTTTCTCGAATCATGTTTCAAAACCAAACGCATACATAACATTGGTTCGGAATTTTCTTTGGTATAAAGAATATAAACTTTGTTGCTCCAAATCCCTCCATTTGCGTACGCAGCAGCTAAAGTTCTGTACATCATGTAAGTAAATCCTCCATCGCCCCAACTTGGTACTCCTCCATAGGTATTTACCATTTTCAAAGCTCCAATTTCCCAATCTGCAAGATCAATTTTACTATCATTGTTAATGTCTATGTTGTTTGTATAGTTGCCATCTCCATTATAATCGTATCTAACAGAGTCATTATATCCAACAATAGTCATGGCATGGCTGGAACCGCCAAAATTGATTACAATATTTTTCCCAGCTTCAGGAGTTCCACTGGCAAGAGTGTATAAAGATGGAACATTTCCATAAAAATTCGCAACACCTCCTGCTGCTGAACCATCAAGATGGTCGTAAAGCCATGCTTTTAAAACATTTAAGCCTTCTTCAGAATCAACAGGGATAGAATAAACTTCCTTGATTCTGTTGTGCATTGCATTGTAATATTCGGTATAGCCCGACATCCATCTGCCTGTACCGCCATACCACATTGTTCCTCCATAGTCATCTACATTTGGGTTTCCAAATTCCTTAACAATGTTCCAAGTGTCGAAAAAACTAACTCCCTGGCTATTTCCATTGTTCTCAAAATTCCACGCAAAGTGGGTTGAATATTGATTTGAAGAAATATTTGCGGGTGTATTTCTTTTATAATTAATTTCGTAGGTGAAAGCCATTCCAATCCCGCTGGCTTGCCCGCATTCTAAAGCAACCTGATTGTAAACCGGTCTTAAAAAAGGCAGCGTGGAATTATCAACCAATGCAGGTAAACTTGACTTATTTAGATTTTTGTATTTAGAAATATTTAATTCCGGAATTCTACTTGCTATAATCGAATCCTCACAATTTAGCAGAAATGGAATCTTTTTTTCATTAAATATTTGTTTTTGGCTATTTTCTTCTGTTTGCGAAAAAGAAAATTCAACAAACAGAAAAATGAAATATATTAATACCAATATTTTTTTCATAAGATATTATTTTGATTAACATAAATAATTCAATAAATATACAAATTAACAGCAATTTTAGATTTTTTGAAAAGTTAGTTTGAGTTCATGCGTTAAAATTTATACAATAATTTATTTCTTCTTCTTTCTTCGAGTTTTTGGTAAATTAATTCCTACTACAATTTCGTGAGATCCGCCGGCGTAGTTTAAAATATTGTTTGTAGAATAGTCATATGAATATCCAAAATAGTACCATCCGTACAAAATATCGAATATAAAAATCATTGATTTGTTTGTCCGGTACGAAATTGCAAATGAGATATTTCTAATCTGGAGTTTAGTATTAAAATCAAATTGAATAGGTGTAATTTCAGTAGCTTTAATCAGGACGGAAGGTTCAATCAAAATTTCTTCAACAACAAAAGCAAATCCTGCATTTGCAAAAAAATGACGAATCATATTGTTTTTACTATTTTCATGAAATTTGATTTTCGATTCTAAAATATGCAAGCTCGAAACACCCAAAAAATATTTTGGAGCATAAATAAATATTCCAACATTTAAATCTGGCACAAATGCAGTTTCTTTACCGTAGCTAATAATCGGATCGTTGCTCTCAAACAAAACCAAATCGCGTTCGTCTATAGCAAACTGAAACAGACTTGTTGCTACACCAATCGATATTTGTGGAGGTGATAAAAACCTTTTTGAATGATGAGTTATTGAAAATGGGATATGGTATGAATAGGCAAAATTTATTCCTGTTTTGCTGATTGGTCCAACTTTATCGTTAAAAACATAGCCGCCAACTCCAATTCTTCCACTACTTCCCATACGTTGTGTTCGAATAATATTTCCTTTTTTATCGAATTCGGTTTTTGCATTTATTAAGCCTCTTTTGTTGTAAAATCCTGCTCTTTCAATTCTTGTGTGCGAACTTAAAACTTGTGTTTTAGGTGGATTATTAAATCCTGTCCATTGATTTCTTACGGTGAGTTTAACAGATGTTACGTTGTGGCTACCTGCAACTGCCGGATTTATCAGAAAATTGTTTGTCAAATATTGGCTATACAAAGGCAATTGCTGAGCTTCTGTGTATATAAACCCAGTCAAAATAATAAATATTAAAATTGCCTTTTTCATTTAAAACTATCTTATAATTGAAACATTTCCGATCAAGGGCTCAGAGCCAGGAATCAGTGTTATAATGTAAAAATATGTGTCAATTGGAAGCTCATTCCCTTTGAGAGTTCCATCCCATTTTTGATGATAACCATTTTCTGACTTGAATAAAAGCTGTCCCCATCGATTGTAAACTTCAACTACTGCTTCGGGATATATTTCTATCCCAAGTATTTCCCAGTTTTCGTTCACACCGTCATTATTCGGAGTAAAAGCAGTTGGAATTTTAAAACATGTTTCATTTAAGTAAGGTACACTAAAAGTTTCATTTGCAGTGCAATAATTATAATCGATAATACTCAAAGCATAAATGCCAGTTTGCAAATCTGTAATTTTTTCACCTGTAAAAGTATTAGACCAAATGTAGCTATATGGTTCAATCCCTCCATCAACAAAAATTTCTATGCTTCCTTCTGAAGTTTCATCGCAAAAAGTCGATACAATTTCAGCTGAAACTGTAATTTGGTCTGGTTGAAAAATTTCAATAGTTGTTTCAGATTTGCATTCGTTTTTGTCGGTTACAGTTAGCGAATAATTGCCTTGAACAAGATTCACTAAAATTGGGCTGTTTTGCCCGCCAGCCCATAAATATTCGTAGGGTGCAGTTCCTTGAATAGCTGAAACTTGAATTGAGCCGTTGCTTTCGCCATAACAAATTACGTTTGTTGTGTTTGTGAAGAGTTCGACCGATGGAAACAAATAAATTGAAATTGAGTCGATTGCGATACATCCTGCGGTATTTGTAACTGATACCCAATAATTGCCTTCTACGTTTACAGGAAATATTTGAGAGCTACTTCCATTTTGCCATAAATATTCTGAAAATCCTGGACCTGCATCTAAATTCATTGAAAAGGTATCGCAAAATTCAAGGTCATCTCCAAGATTGACAATTGGAATTGACTCAACATAAACTTTTCCGATTGTACTTATCCCAAGGCAGCCAAAACTATTGGTTTCGGAAACAGTAATTGAAAATATTCCAGGTGTTTCTCCCCAATCAATCAATATCGAATCTCCATAATTTGCATCAATATTGTTGTCTGTACCTTCAACATCCCAATCGAAAGTTGAGCTTTGGTCGCCATTTACCCAATACAGCACGTTTTGTTCGCCAACACATACTGTATCAATAATTTGACAATAGCCTGATACTTGCAGCAATGTTGCAAATAATATTAACAATATTTTAAAATGATATTTTTTCAATATTATCTATATGAAAGAATAATTGCTAATTTAAATAATTGCATTAGACGAGTTTTAAAACGCCTATACATAGAATTCATTTTTCCACAAAAAAACGAATATCAAAATATGGAGCTTGATGAATTTTTCTGATTTTCGAAAATCAATAAAGCTGAAATTTATTTAAACAGAAATCAGAAATATTAGCTGAAACAAAATGAATATGATGGGAGATTCAAATTTTCTAAGCTTAAGGAATCATAAATTATGCAAACAATAAAAAAGGGAGTATTATAAACTCATACTATAAGTAGTTTTTTTATGTTTAACAGAATTTTAATAAGACACTAAAAATTGAATTACTCGTGTACATTATTCATATATTGTATTAAATTTGTCCGATTAGGAATAAGTTTTAATCATGGAAAATTGTGAGAGGTAACAGAGCTGGCGAAACTACAACAGTTGCAGAACCGGTTCCTGTATTACTACATCCGTTTCCATCAGTAACACTTACTACTGTATAACTCACTGAGGGAGGTGTAAATAAGTTAGGTGTTGTGTAGTAATAAGGCGAAGCAATTACACTTATAGTATCATTTACAGTTTGGTCGGAAATAACAACTTCCCAATCAGAAGTACCTGTTAAAACAATCTCAATCAGACTACTACTTGCTTCTCCATAACATACTGTATCGATTCCTGAGATAATAGCAGTTGGAAGGTCTAAAATTTCAACGGTAAGTACATACGGCTCGCCGGAACAACCAAATTCGTTTGTTTCAACAACCTGAATAGAATCCATACCTGCATTTGGCCAATTTACCATAATACTGTCGGTGGTATTTCCAGAAACAATACTTCCACCGGTAGCTCCTAAAATAGACCAAGTGTATGTAGATGCACTATTGCCATTTAGTTGATAATAAACTGTCTCACCGGCACAAACAGAATCTGGTTGAATTGTAGATTGTGCAAAAACCTCATTACCTACGAATGAGAAGAAAAAAAATGTACTGAGAAAAAAAACAATTTTTAAAGCTTTCATTTCAAAAAATTTAAAAGTTAATAAATCACCTTATTTATAAGATATTAATAGAATAATTTTAATTCAATAATTTTTCAAAATTACTGATTTTTTAAGTGCTAATTTTTATCATTTTCATATTAATGAAACAAACCAATATATGACTGAAAAATTAAAATTACAAACAAACTGTGCTTGATATTATGGTTTTCTTTTTGAAAAAGTAAAATTTTTCAGCATAAAAATGTCTAAATTTTATAAAAATCAAATAAATTTTGGTGTAAATATGACCAAATTCTTTCTAAATTTGTTGCTTTTTTAGTTTTTATTAAAACCCATAATTTTATGAAAAAAATTATTATCCCAGTCATGCTTATTACATTTATTGCATGCAATCAACCAAAAGAGAAACAGCAAATGAAATTTAGCTATCCGCTTACTCTAAAAGACACTACTATCGACAATTATTTTGGTATTAAAGTTGCTGACCCATATCGCTGGCTCGAGAATGACACTTCAAAAGAAACGGCCGAGTGGGTTAAAGCTCAAAATGAACTAACATTCGACTATCTTTCTAAAATTCCTTATCGAGAAAAAATTAAGGAACGATTAACACAAATTTGGGACTACCCAAAAATCACTGCTCCTTTCAAGCGAGGCGGTCATGTGTTTTTCTTTAAAAACGACGGTTTGCAAAACCAAAATGTTTTATACATAAAGGAAAATGTTGATAGCAAAGATGAAAAAGTTTTATTGGACCCAAACAAATTGTCGGATGATGGAACAATTGCCCTTTCAAGTTTAGGTATTTCGAAAGATGGAAAATATCTTGCCTATGGAATTTCTAGAGGTGGTTCCGATTGGAACGAAATATTTGTTTTAGATATAAAAACCGGTGAGAAACTTTCCGATCATATTGAATGGGTAAAGTTTTCAGGAATTTCTTGGTATAAAGACGGATTTTATTATAGTAGTTACGACAAACCTGTGGAAGGCAAAGAACTTTCAAACATCAATGAATATCATAAAATCTATTATCACAAAATAGGAACAGGCCAGACAGATGACAAACTCGTTTATCAGAATTTAGACTATCCGAAAAGAAATTATGGCGTGAAAGTAAGCGAAGACGAAAAAGTATTGATAATGACAGAAACAGAATCTACGCATGGGAATGCTCTCTATTATAAAGATTTATCGAAAAAAGAAAACAATTTCATAAAGCTGGCTGAAGGATTCGAATACGAATTTGGCACTATAGAACACATTGACGGCGAACTTCTGGTACAAACAAATTTCGAAGCACCAAAATATAAATTGATTAGTATTAATCTTGGAAATCCAAGTATGGAAAGTTGGAAAGACATAATTCCTGAAAAAGAAAATGTATTAGAATCCTGTCAGATTATTGGAGGGAAAATTATTTCAAGATATATGAAAGATGCATATAGTCTTGCAGAAATTTATGAATTAAATGGTGAATTTGTTGCAAAAGTACAACTTCCTGGCATTGGCACAGTTTCGGGTTTTAATGGGCGAAAAGATGAAAATATCGCATATTACTCTTTTTCATCTTATACAACTCCCGGTATTATTTACAAATTCAATGTTGAAAAAAACACTTCTGAAATTTATCTCGAACCGGGAATAGACTTTGACCCAACACCTTACGAAACAAAGCAGGTTTTCTACAAAAGTAAAGACGGAACAAAAATCCCTATGTTCGTAACCCATAAAAAAGGATTAGAAATGGATGGCAACAATCCAACATTATTGTACGGCTACGGAGGATTTAATATTAGTTTGACACCTGGATTTAGCATAACAAAAGTAATCTGGATGGAAAATGGCGGTGTGGTAGCCGTTGCTAATTTGAGAGGTGGCGGCGAATACGGTGAAGAATGGCACGAAGCCGGCACAAAACTTCAAAAGCAAAATGTTTTCGACGATTTTATTGCAGCAGCAGAATTTTTAATTGAAAATAAATATACCTCTTCAAAAAAACTAACAATTCAAGGTGGTTCAAACGGTGGTCTTCTGGTTGGAGCTTGTTTGAACCAACGACCTGATCTTTTTGCTGTTGGACTTCCGGCAGTAGGAGTTATGGATATGCTACGGTTTCATAAATTTACCATTGGCTGGGCATGGACAGGCGATTATGGTTCAAGCGACAACGAAGACGAGTTTCATTATCTTTACAAATATTCGCCTTTGCATAATATTAGTAAAGATGTTGAATATCCTGCAACATTGGTAACTTCTGCCGACCACGACGATAGGGTTGTTCCTGCACATTCGTTCAAATATATTGCTGAATTGCAGAGCAAATATCAGGGAGAAAATCCTGTTATGATTCGCATTGGCGTGAAAGCCGGGCACGGTGGTGGAAAACCAACTTCAAAAATTATTGAAGAATATGCCGATTTATGGTCGTTTGCTTTTTTCAATATGGGGGTTACTCCTAAGTACTAACTATTTTTCTCGCTAAGTTGTTTAGAAAGACTATTCTCTCGCAAAGCCGCGAAGTCGCAAAAAAAACCAAAATATCTTAGCAACTTAGCGAGAAAAAAAACTCATGCAGAGCTGCGAAATTGCAAAGAAAATACACAAAAGTGAAATACAACTACATAGTAATAGAAGGAAATATCGGAGCAGGAAAAACTTCGCTCGTGAAAATGATTGCTGAAAAATTTAATGCAAAAACAATTTTCGAACAATTTGCCGACAATCCTTTTCTTCCAAAGTTTTACAAAAATTCTGAGCGTTTTTCTTTTCCACTCGAGCTTTCATTTCTTGCCGAACGATATCATCAACTTAAAAAAGACCTCAGCGACAGAGATTTATTTAAAACATTTACAATTTCTGACTATTATTTTATGAAGTCGTTGATTTTTGCAAAATCAACACTTGCCGATGACGAATATAAATTATTTAAAAATCTATTTTTTATTATTTACGAATCGCTGCCAAAACCCGATTTGTATGTTTACCTACATTTGCCGGTAGAAAAGCTAATTGAAAATATAAAATTGCGAGGACGAAATTACGAGCAAAATATTGAAGCGAATTATCTAACAAATATTCAGAACGGATATTTCAATTATTTCAATCAGCAAAAATACATGAAATTCCTGATTATTGACAAATCAAATATTGATTTTGTTAATAGCAAAACTGATTTTGAAAGTATTGTTGATGTTATTTTCAATAAGGATTATTCTGTTGGGATTAATAGGATTCTAATTTAGAAAAATAAATTATTAATATTTGCTTTTAAACCTTTTAATAAAACAAAAATGGTTTCAAATTGCAATTCTCTAAAAACCACAACTTGAAACCTGCAACCAATAATAATTTCTTCTAATCCAATTCAACATTTCCATACTTGCTAACTACAGTAACCTTCGATTTTGTGTTATTATCTGCACCAATAAATCCATGAACTTCAGATTCAGAGCCATCAATTTTACGCTGAACATCGCCTTCTGATGGATAATCAATTTCGCAATATTCGAGTTCGGCATTTAATTTATAGGAAGCATTTTCGTCTATACCAATTTCTATACCTCCATATTTGTTTTCAATATTTATACTTTCAAAATCTATGGGAACATAATTTATTTCACAATTCCCATATTGCATATCAACATCAATTTTATCGCTCACTTCATCAATTTCTATTGCAGTAAATTTGCCTTCATAAACAAAATTCTGACAAGTTCCAAGATCATATCCATCGTATTTGGAATCGATTATTACAGATTTACTGGTTTCTAAATCAACATTAGTATAGCGACTAACTATAATTAAAGTTTTACTGTCGGTCATGTTTAGGTTCGAATATTTCAAAATAATTTTTGCATAGGTACATTTTGAAATATCCCCATTTGAATACGATAATTTTATTTCAGACATTGGTTTGGTATTCTCAAACAACAGTTTGTTTGCCTTAAGATTACCATATTCAATATTCAATTTTGTTTCGCCTGAAGTTTCGTTTATGAAAACATCGCCAAATTTATTCGAAACGTCAAGTTTCAAATAAGTTGGAATTTTAATATCATAATCGATTGTAAAATCTGCATTTCTGATTTTTTCCGTTATTTTTGTTATTGCCGAAATTACATCTCCTTCCTGAGAAATTGAAATACTTATTTTTTCAAAAACATCATCGGCTTTATCCTCTTTTGAAGTTTCTACTGTGATAGTTACGTCAATCATTACTGAGTTTTTCTCCCAGTTTTTTAAACTTACATAACCATACTTATTCTCTACGAGAAGCTTGGTGTTTTTGTCTGCCGAAAATTCTTCATGGAATTTTTTCGTAAAATTTTCATCAGATTTTGCCAATACATTCAATACAACTATTGATATGAAACAAAATAATAGGACAAGTTTTAAATTTACATTTTTCATTTCTATAAAATTTTGGGGTTAATATTATTCAATTCATTAATGATTTTGTCTAAAAGTTCTGTTTTTATTTGATAATTTCGAATCATAGCTTCAATAATTCGCGAATCGTCGCCGTTTGCTCCTAATTCTTTTTGCAATTCGCTATAAGATGTTTCAATTTCCTGAAATTCTTTACTGAGAAATTCATTTTTGATTTTAGAATCAAAATATGATATCTTAGTAAGCACCTTTAACTTTTGTTCAATTTTAGAGCAATAAAAAACTTCAATCTCTTCATAATAATCGGAAATATCGCTTAGGCATATTTCTTGAATTTCTGAAAGATTATCAGCATTTTCTTTAATATTGGTGATGAAAATCAATGAAACTCCAAATATAAAAATGAAGATAGCTGCTATTTTCACAAATTCATTTATAGGAAATTTTATTTCTCTCGGATTTTCAATACTAATTCTATTCATAAATCTCCTAAAATGTCCTTCGTCCGGCTCAAAGCTATCGAAAGACTCTTTGTTTTCGTTTATAAATTGGCTATAATTTCTCATGCTAATTTCTCTAATAGTTTTTGTTTCCCTCTGGTTAGTAAGGTTCTCGAATTCGATTGCGTAACATTCAGTACTTGACTAATTTCTTCGTGGTCAAATCCTTCAAATAAATACAAACTTAAAACAACTCGATATTTTTCCGGCAGGTCGTGCATTGCTTGTTTAATTTGAATTATTTTTTCTTGCTTATTTTCGTTCAGATTTTGGTTTTCTTCAGGCATACAATTTTCAGAAATTTCATTTATTTCGCAAAAATCCATTTTCTTCTTTTTCAAATAATCTATCGACCTATTTATCACAATTCTTTTTAGCCAGGCTCCAAAATTGTTTTCGTTCGAAAATGTATTCATTTTTTCAAATGCAGTTAAAAATGCCTCCTGCATTACATCTTCAGCCTCAACTTTATTATTAATAATTCTTAAACTTGTGTTAAACATTGCTTTATAATACAATTTATATAACTGATACTGTGCTTTTGAATCTCCTGTCCGGCATCGGTCAATAATCTCATTTTCAATATTCAAATATTTATTTTTCAAAATTTTGTCTCTATTTTAATGACGACAATTTATATTGAATGCTACAATTTTATGATATTCTAATTTGAGGATTCGAATTTTTGCAGTGCTACTGGACAGTATTTTAAAAGAAAACATGCAAGTAAATAGCTGAATTTCTACAATTTAATTATTTTTTGAACTTTCAATATACTAGTTTCATTCGATATTTTCAAAATATATAATCCTGAAGAAAATTTATTCATCGCTAATGTAAAATCGGTTTTCCCTTCATGAATATATATTTTTTGTGAAAACAATAATTGTCCGTAATGCGAAATAATTTCAAGAGTTAAACTTTGTTTTTCAATTGCTTGAATATTTATTTTAAGTTGCTCTTTTACAGGATTGTTCAAATTGATGCATATTGATTCGTCAGATATATTTTCTTTGACGCTTACTGGAATTTGAGCAATTTCTATATCTAAAATTACTGGCAAATGGTCTGACATTTCAAGAAGCGAATTTAATACTGTTGAAGAAACGCTATTGTTTCCTTGATATTCAACCGAACTGTTAAAATGACTTCCATCTTGCCCGACAGCCCAATACGAATTGTTCACATATTGAACATCGTCTGTCCCGTATATTATTTCTTCGGAAGCCAGGATGAAATCAAATCTGTCGTCGAGCCCACCGCCAGAAGCACAACCGTTCGAATAATAATTTGACGACTGAGTATGAAAAGCTGCAAAACTTGAATTATTATACCATGTACCTATCTGATTTACAGGATCATAAAATCTAATTGAAGGATTTGGGTAATTAATCAGATTCTGAAATGCCTGTTCCGAGCTATTTTTAACATTAAAATCGCCCATGAAAAAACAATTGCCCGCAATATTATTGTTGTTCAAATAATTCATAGCATTTATGGTCATTGTTGCTCGTGAGCTTTCATCAGATGAATTGCTGCCCGATTTCAAATGACAAACTATGCAATTTAGAAAAACTGTATCGTTGTAGAGAGCAAGTTCAGGCGAATTATAGTAGAGACGATACAAATTAATATCCCGAATATAGGTGTTTACAATTTCTTGAGAATGAAGTGTAAGTTTATCGGAATTGTAATATAGTTGATTGATGATATACGAATAAGCAATATTTGTAATATTTGCTCTTTGAAAAGAACTTATCCCATTTATATTCAAGATACTATCAAGAATTCTGTCATGGTAGGTAGCATTATCACCAATTTCGTTTACAACAAAAATATCTGGCTTTGTATAATCAATTATTGTTCGTAAATATTCGTCTTTATCAGTTGGATTGTTTACCGAAATATCGCAATATCCTGGCGGGAAATTACCATAGTTTAGCAAGTTATATGTCATTACTCTTAAAGTATCCTGTGCGAATATATTAAGATTCATAACTATTAATAAACTAAGCATTTTGAGTGCCAATTTTTTATTTTTCATAATATTTTTCTTACAAAAATAGTAATATAAAAATGAAACTGTGAGCATTGTTCATTGCTTATTAGAAATCTGTTTTTAAAATTACTTTCGTAAAAAATGAAAAAAATTGTATGTTTGTTAAAAAAACAAAATGAAAAATAAATATTTATTGACATTCTTTATAATACTTCTAATTTCATTTGGGAACCATATTTATTCGCAATGTCCCGGATGTGTGATTGATACTACCTGTTCGCCGCCTAACGATTTCGGACTTTGCCCCGATGATACTATAAATGTGATTGCATTTCAGGATACTTTCATTGATATAACTTTTAAAGTCCCGCTGCAATATACTGATAGCGCCACCAGTATAACTGTCAATGTTTTTTCAATTGAAATTTTGGCAGTAAATGGTGTTCCTTCTGGTTTGGATTGGGAATGTAACTTGTCTCCCACTTGCGAATATCCTGGCGGGGGAATGGGCTGCATAAGAATTTGCGGCATTCCACAGTCGGCTCCCGGAATTTATATTGCAACTGTCGATTTGAATGCCGAAGTTTCGATTGTTGGAAGTCAAACAATCTCTTTTGAAGTTATTTTTCAAGTATTGCAAAGTGGCTCTAACAATAATGGATTTAGTTTTTCACCAGCTTTTGCCTGCGATTCGGTGCATGTAGAATTTGAAGCTTTGTTAGAAAATTCTCCATTTCCAATCTCATATCAGTGGGATTTTGGTAATGGAAATTCTGACACACTACAGTTTCCAGAAACTCAATTATACTCTCAGCCAGACACTTATCAGGTTATTTTGCAAACTACACTTATTGATTATGTAATTGTTGATGTTACTGCAAATTCACAAGGCAATTGGTATGCCGGCGATGTAGAAGAACTGTGGACATGGATTGGTGATCCCGATTTGTTTTTTGTTCTTGAACACGGTGCAGGGCTCTATACATCATCTACTATCGACGACGATTTGACTGCACATTGGACAGGATTAAATATAGTTCTTGCCGACACAAATATTATTTTGAATTTTTGGGACGAAGATTTTGGTCCACCTCTTGGTTCATCAGATGATGATGGAGGAATTTCGCAATTAAATATTTCGGGCGCAGGTGTTTATAACTATTCTACAACCGGGGGCAAAGTAAGCGGGACTGTAACCGTTGAAGAACAGATCGGTTTGGTATTTTCCGATACCGATATGGTAGTGGTTTATCCATCGCCTACAGAGGTAGATATCGATGTTTATCCATCACAAGAGGTTTGCGAAGGCGAGCAAATTATTTTGAACTCTAATGTAGAAGAAGGCTTGCAATGGTTTTTCAATGGTTCAATCATGTCTGGTATCGACACTTCCATGCTTGAAACAAGTGTGTCCGGCATTTACAATCTTGTTGCTACGAATAATTATGGTTGTACAAACCAATCAGATACAATCAGTTTAGTTTTTCATCCTTTGCCGCCGCCTCCTTTTTTCTGGATAATTTATGACACTTTGCAAACAAATCTCACAGGATACGATCTTCAATGGTATTTTTATGAAAATGAGCTGAGTGAGGAAATTATCGGAGCAAACGATTTAATTTATGTTGCTGATGAAAGTGGATATTATTTTGTTTTGGCAACAAGTGGTTTTGGTTGTATTAGCAGTTCCGATACGGTTTTTGTTACAAGCTATTCTATGATTGAAGGAAAAGAATTAACAAATGGACTAAAAATTTATCCAAATCCTGCTCAAGAATTCATTTCAATAGAATTTGAAAATATCGCTGAAGTAGAAAAAATGAAAATAATTGATTCTTTTGGGAAAATACTTTTCGATGAAAATCTCGACCTATTTCAAACATATTTTTTAAGAAAAATCAATATAAAGAATTTTCCTGCCGGAATCTATTGTATTCAATTATCATCTTCCGAAAATACTGAATCTTATAAATTTATAATAAATTAAAATCTCAACCAAAAATTTTGACATATGAAAAACACAACCTTATCTTTTTTATTTGCAGCTATTTTAGTTTTTGCGATTTCTAATATTTATGCCCAATGTACACCTGATGCCAGTTGTGTTGATACAGAACTTCCTGGAGAAATTTGCCCGGACACTTTATCAGAAGGTGTAAAATCGGAGTTTTATAGCGAGGTAATTACAATTATTCCACCTTATGAAGCAGATTTGGGAGACAGCATAATTGTTCCTATTTCAAAAATTGTTTTGACAGCTATAGAAAATATTCCGCCCGGATTAAGTTTTGCTTCAAATGAACCATCGCAAGAATTTATTGTTGGCGACACAAATTGTGTTTTAGTGAGCGGAACTCCTACCGACACAGGAACTTACTATTTAAAAATAATTACAGATGTTTATATAGGGACTATTCTATTTCCAATTTTTGCTCAGGAATATGTCGATTCTACTTCAGTTTTCATTAAAATAAATTCCGAGGAATTGGGCATTTCTGAAAACCAAAGTTTAGATTTTTATATTCTTGAAAATGAGCCTAATCCGTTTTCATATGAAACTTCAATTGGTTTTTATTCTGTAAAATCAGCAAAATCTGAATTGCAAATTTTCAATCAATTTGGGCAATTAATTTATTCTGAAAATAAATATTTTCTTGCCGGAGAAAATTATTTTGATTTTACTGGCAGAAATCTAAAAAGTGGAATTTACTTTTATTCTGTTTTTGATGGGATAAATTATGTTGGGGGTAAGATTGTGAAGGCTGATTAACTAATGATTATTATTTTAAACCGAATGTTTCTTTACTGAAAAACTGTTCATAGAGGCTTACGTTTTTTTATAACATCATTAATAATTTTTTCAAAGAAAGTTATTTTTGTTACTAAATTCTATTTTTAAAATTTCTCAAAATCCGCTCCCTATCCTCATTTTTCTTATTTGATTTGTGGAATATTTCAATCAAAATTATTTTTTGTTCTTCCTCATATAAAGCATAAACAATTCTAAATCCTGAATTACGTCCCTTGCCCTTAAAACTTCTACTAGCTATTTTTTTAATATTAATGATACAAGTTTGTATTCCTAATCCATCTATTCTAAAACTAAAAGGAGGATTCTCATTTGGCCTAATATTTAAAACTTTCTTAAGGGGACTTCTAAAAATAGTAAATTTCAAGGCGTAAGAAATTTAAAAACCGGAGTTTACTATTGTAAATGAGGATTTTAAAATTGCGAAACAACGAAGAAATTTGCATTTTTAGAGGGTTCCTTAACAATTTCAACATCCTCAGCAATTGTTCTGTACTTTCTCGAAAGCTTTTTGATGTCTTTCCTAAATTCAACAAGTTCGTCTATTGTCATAAAGCACCTTCGTTTTCATCGTAATTCCTGACTGAATAAGGTGATTCTCTATAAAAAGCTAATTCATAATCAATTGCTTCGCCTTCTTTCGAAGCCAACCAAGGAATATCTTTATGCGAATATTCACTTATTGCCGAAGCAGACCAATCGGAGAATTGGGCTATTACCTTGTCTATAACATCTTTCTCGCTGGCACTGAAACTCTTCAAATTTGGTTTAGTAAGCGGCAGATATCTTTTTTGTGGATATCCATGATAATCTACATTAATTCTTTGTAATTGCTTGTTGGCAATCATTTGATTAATAATAATATCAAGTTTCTGCGGTACAGGCCCGTATGGCAATTTCCTATATTCAGCTCCGGTCAAATGTTCTTCGTAAATCTCATAATAATTAAAATCGGAGAAATAAAATAATTTGTAAAGTAGAGTTTCGCCAACATTTGGTTTGCCAGCACATTTTTCAAGAATATATAATAGAATATTTTTGAATTTGTTTACTCTCAGTTCAGGTATAGAAATCCTAATTTTTGGCTCCTCACTGGTTTCTTTTTCGTCAGCAATAATTTCAGACAAACTGAAATCTGAAGATAATAGTTTATCAATTGATATTAAGAAAACATCTGCTATTTTTTTTAGTTCAATCGCTGAAAGATTTCTTTTTCCTAACTCAATGTGTGTAAGTGAAGGGCGAGAAATTTTTAATAATTTTGCTAAATCATTCTGTGAATATCCTCTATTTTTTCGTAAATCGAAAATTCTTTGTCCAATTTCTTTTTGTGTTATTGTCTTCATATTTTTTTAGTTAGAATACAAAAATACGAAATGTTTAAATACAAAACAAATTGTTGTTTTAATTACTTACATTTTTCTTTCGTAATAATTTCACATCATTGGATAAAACAACAATGCCAAAGCTTAGAAAAAAACTTTGGCATTGTAGAAAATACTTCCAGAAAAAGGAATGATATTTTTAAAAATTATAATTAAAATAGTTTATAATCAATTCCAATAGAAAAAATCATATTGTCTTTATAATAGGTTTCTTTAACGCCAGTTAGACCGGTTGTAGGATAATCTATTAATTTTTCACCATCTTCATAAACTGTTTTCAACACTCCAAGATTTACAGTTAATGCCGGTGTTACTTTATATGCTCCACCAAATCCAACAGTATTTGTGCTTAAAGAATAGCTCATATCCGTATTATAGTCAGCAGTGGCACCAGTTTGTGCACGTAAGTAACCGATACTTAAAAGAAACTTGTCAGTAATGTCATACTCTAAGCCCATCCCCATTTCAATGAAGTTTTTATCAATTGTTTTGTCTTCGCCCCAATCAACATCTTTATCGAAATATAGGTGGTAGCCAACCGTTGCTTTTAATTTTTTCGATGCCTGATAACTTGCTCCGATAGAAAACATAGCTGGCATGTCTGAATCAGTTTTTGCACCGTCTGGAAATAATCCGCTGCCATCAACTTTGGTTGCATTTTCAAGCTCAAGTTTGGTTTTCAATTCGTATTTCAGACCAATATTTAACTTATTTTCTAAGAGTGTAAAATGTGCCCCAAAAATTGGAGTAATTCCTGTGCCTGTTTGCTCGGCATCAACTTCAACATCAGCAGTCTGGGCTGCATATCCGTTAAGTTGGTCGGCAGCACCTTGGTATGCGCCCTGAGCTTGTTCTAGCGTCATGCCAGTCGGATCAATTCCCATAGCAATTAATCCACCTTCCAATAGTCCTCGTGTTGCTGCATCAATTATTAGTCCTGCTTCAGCTTCATCAAATGTTAAGCCACCAACTCCACCATCAATAAATGGTTGCATTGACGCTGCACCTCCTGCCGGAGCTTGTGCCATGTCTGTAAAAAAGGTAGTTGCAGGAGTCATGGTAGTCCCAGTCAATTCTCCAAAAATTGGATTAACCATAATATTCTTAATATGACCTCCATAAGTGTTTTTTGCCATTACATATCTACCACCGGCATATAAAGAAATCATATCGTTTAGTGCATATGAAAGTCCGGCTTGAAGTCCCCAAAAAACAGAAGTACCTTCAAAATAGATATCAGCACTATATTTATCTACTCCGAATCCATTTGCCGCCATCATTGGTACAAGGTCTGAAACCGGGGTTTCAAAAGAAGGCAATCCGTTTTGGAATTCGGCACCACCACCACCACCAACAGGATTGAAGCCGAGCGATAGGGCTAAATTTCCTTTTTTATATGCAAAATATGCTCCCGGAAAAACCGGTGCACTGATACTTCCTTCAAATAATTCATTGTTCAAAAACATATATGCATTTGTTATCTCTTTATTTTGCCAAATAGATTGATTGTTTAGCGAGAAATAAAATCCATCTTCCAACTTTGTTAAGCCGGCCGGATTATAATAAACTGCATCAATACCGAGCGATGCATCACGAATTAGCATCCTAACATACGATGCACTTTGGTTTGTATTTGTAAGGATACCTCCTGCAAAAACATTAGCTGCAAAAAATACAGAAATTAAAATAATTGTGTAAAATCTCTTCATAGTTTCATTTGTTAGTTAAAAAATCGCAATATATAATAAATTTATTCATATCAAGTGATTATTTTTGTTGCCAAATCTCTGTGATTTTTTGAAATTATGTACGGTATTTTTCCGACTGGATATTGTACAAGTCAGCATATTTTCCTTTAAGGTGCATTAATTCTTCGTGAGTCCCCGATTCAATTAAATTTTCCTTGTCAAGCACATAAATTTTGTCAGCCATTTTAACAGATGACAGTCGGTGACTTATAATAATTGCAGTTTTATTCTTTGTAGCATTTTCAAAATTTTGGAGAATTTCGTATTCCGATCTCGGATCTATTGAACTTGTGGGTTCATCGAGAACAATAATTTGAGAATTTTTGTAAAAAGCCCTTGCTAGTGCAACTTTCTGATATTCTCCAATGCTGAGTTCCTCTCCATTTTCAAACAATTTTCCAAGGACACTTTCATACTTCTTTGGTAAATTTTCTAATTTCAAATCAATATTTGCAGTTTTTGCTGCTTTTCTAATCTTATTATCGTCATGGTTTTCAGCAATATTTCCAAAAGCAATATTTTCTTTTGCCGATAAATGATAGTGAGCATAATCCTGAAAAATGACACTTATATTTTCTCTGATTTCTTCAGTATTCATTTCTTCAATATTTACTTCATCAAACAAAATTTCACCCTTAGTGGGTTTATAAAATTTACACAAAAGCTTTATGAGTGTAGTTTTTCCGACACCATTTTCGCCAACAATAGCAATTGTTTCATTTACTTTTATTTGAATATTGATATTTTTTAAAACAAATTTATTCCCGTTTGGATATTTGAAATCTAAATTCCTAATACTAATTCCTTTACAAATTTTTGATGGAAAAGGAGTTGAATGTTTTGGTGAAACAATTTGCTGTGGCAGATTCAAAAACTCAAATAAGTTATTTAGAAAAAGATTATCTTCAAAAAGTCCTGCGATTCCTGAAAAAAGACTACGTAGAAAATCGAATCCTTTTTGAAATGCCAAGAAATACATTACCAAATCACCAAGGGTAATTTCGCCCCTGATGGCTTTATAACTTATGTAAGCATATGATCCGAAAACTGTTAGAGCTGTTGTAGTTTCCGAGACAAGGCTAATTAGAGTTTGCTTTTTAACAATTTTGAATTTTTCTTCCCGAAGAAGTTTTTTTAGATTTTTAAAACGTTCGATGAATATTCCGGACAATCCAAAAAGTCGAACTTCCTTGGCAAATCGTAATGACGTTAATAAGCCATTGTAATAGTCTGTTTTTCTTTCTGTAGGAGTTTCGGATCTTTTCCAATCGTAAATTTCTTTGGCAAATTTCAATCGAATCAAAATTCCCGGAAGGGTTGCTACAAGTAAAAGAATTGAAACCACCCAATGAAGCGTCATTATTAGACCAAAAATTAGCATTAGCGAAATAATGTTTTGCAAAATGTAAACAAGATTGTTTACTATTGAGTTTGGTCGGAAAGGAGCTTCAATTCTGGCTCTATGAAGAATATCGTAATAATTTGAGTTTTCAAAATATTGTAAATCTAATTGTGAAGTTTTTTTGTGGATAATACTATACATATAATCGCTCACAATTTGCGATTGATGTTCTCTTATTAAAGCACTTACAGATTTCAGTGCAGAGTTAATGAAGAAAATTATTCCTGCAAAAATTACGAAATACAAAACATTATAAAATGCTGATTCTTTATCGTTAGCAAGGGCTCCTTCTGTAACTGAATCAACAATCAATTTCATTAAAAAAATAATTGCTAATGGTAAAATACCTTGAACGATAGTAATGAAAGAATTTATGATAGTCCAAAAAGGAGCAGCTTTCCAGGCGAATTGTAATGCTCTTTTCAAATATAAATATTTTTTTATTTCAGTTCTTGGCTTCAAGATTTGACTCTAATTTGACTTTGCATTTTCCAATATATTCTAACAAAAATGTATATAATGACTAAGACTATTGAAGTTTTTGAAATTATATAATTTAGTTTTATAAAGTATTCAGTTTCAATATCTACGGTCTTGTTTTTTCTGTCGAAAGATACAATTTTTCCAATGTAATTTTCCTCTGAGATAGGACAATCTTTTTTTAACAATGAATCTCCTTTTGTAATTAGTGATAGTTTTTTATTTCGATAAATAATTTTAAGCAATCTATGAGCAATTAATTTTTCTGATGTTTTAAAAACTATTACGTCTCCAATTTTCAAATTTGAAATGCATATTTTCTTAACTAAACCAATATCTCCATTTCTTAAAAAGGGATACATACTTCTTCCGCCTAATCGAATTTTTAGTTCTTTACCTTGATCTAAAAAATCAACTGTAGCATTTTGAAGATTTTGCAAATCAATGTTATTTTTATTCAAAATGGTTTTCTTTTAAATATTGAATAACAGAGCTATCGGGCAAAAAACCAAGCTCGTGAATTGGAATTTTGTTTGTGATATCTGAAATAACATTCAGCATTTTATTAATTATTTTTTCATCGTAATTGTGCTGGATACAAAATGCCATGAATCGGGTAATTGCCTCAACACCCATTAGTTTTTTCGAAACATTTTGTTTGTTGTGATAAATAAGAAAAATATTGTTAAGAACAACTTTTTTTGAATAGTCGTTTTCGTAAACCGGTGTGTTGAAAATGCAATATTTATTTTCTATTTTTCTGATTATTAGCCTATCATCGTGAATTATTTTAGCAGAATTATTTTCACAAATCTTTGCAATAGTACTTTTCCCTGCTCCCGAAAAACCACTAAATAACATTCCGTTTTCACCAAATTTTATTCCAGAGGCATGAATCATTATTGCATCATTTTTCAATGTCAAATAATACAAAATGAGTGGCAGCATAGGATATTCAAATGGATTTATTTTTGAAATTTGTTGGTCGGAATATATATTCCAATTTTCAGATTTTAGGTCGAAACAAAGAGCCAAATTTGGAGAGTCTAAAGAACTTAAACTGGAGCTTAGGACAATATATTTATTTTTGAATTTACGAATGCTCCATAAATGTGATGATATTTCTTTCTTATTCCCTGAAATTTCTTCAATATATGGAGCTTTGAAAACTTCTTTGCTTTCTATAAATTCAGAGGGAATTTTTGCATGAACTTTTAGTGTAAGATCGTAGCTATTGCTTGTTTCAATAAGGAAATTATTGAGAATCGATTCTGTAAATAGTTTTATATTCTTACCTATGGCATGAACTAAAATATTGAAATTAGCTATTCGAATTGCAAATTTTGCATGTGTATTTTTTGCCATAATTAGTCGATTGAATTTATCGCTGAAATTTATACCACATCAAGCATTTTTTCGAGTTTTTTTACAAAATTTTCAAGGTCCAATTTTGCCGTAGCGGTATCAATCTCATATTCCTGGCAAAGCAAATTCAGTATTTCTTGAAGGCAATTTTTTCCATCAATGTTTTCCCAGATAAATGCCGCTACTTCTTTAAGTGTGAAAACATTTGTCATGTCGCCAACATTCCGATTTATTGGAACTAATATATATTCGTTTCCTTCTTTTCTTGATATTATTTTGTTGCTATGTTTGTAAATAATATTTAATGAATCCATTCTAAATTATATTAATTTTGTGCAAAATTAGCACAATATCTAAATGATTGAGTACAGCAATATTACTAATTTTAATTTATCTGTTGAAGATAAATTCTTGCTCGAATGTTTGAGAGATAAAGACAGAAGCAATTTTGCGGAGATATCTTCAGGTTCTAAATCAGAGTTGAATTGGAAATTGATTGCTAAAAAATATACTGAAAATGGCATTTCTCAATTATTATTCAAAAAACAAAAACTCATTGATTTGCCAATTGAAATTGCAGAATATTTTAAAAAGCAATATTATGCTACTCTCGCAAAGAACACCTTAATTTATAACAAATTAGATGAAATAATTTCTGAATTTAGAAAAGAAGATATCGAATTAGTTTTATTGAAAGGATGTCTGCTGGCAGAAACGGTTTACAATGATATTGGGCAACGTCCGATGGGCGATTTTGATATTCTCATTGAAAAGAAAAATTTAGAAAAATCATATATAATTCTCACAAAATTAGGCTATAAAAAATTGCATAATAAAAATGAATTTATTGAAAAATTGCAATTGACATATAATTATGGGTATGTAAAAGATATGCAACTTTTAGAGCTGCATTGGGATTTATTGCCACCACATTGTATTCATTCAATTAATATTGATGACTTTTTTAGCACAAAACAAAAAATTAAAATTTCAAATTCGGAAACATATATGTTTGCTCCTGAATTTTTATTGATTCATTTATGTTTGCACCTGAGCAGAAATTTTGGTGCAGGAGGTGTGCGACTATGTTGGTATGTAGATATTAAAAAGACTAGTGAGATTTTCAAATCGACGATTAATTGGGACGTTTTACTTGAAAAGTCAAACACTTTTTCCATTACTAATATAGTCTTAAGTCATCTTTTTATTGCCTATAAATACTTTGACACAGAAATTCCAGCCCATCTGTTTGCAAACAAAAACTTCAATAATGTTGAACAACTTTTTCTTAAATTGTATAGTCTTGGAGTTCAAAAGAAACTTGCAAAAACTGATCTTAGCTATTATAAAAAAGTTATGCACATCGAAGGATTTTTGAATAAAATAAGATTTTTGATGGGAAACCTTTTTCCTTCTGTGGATTATATAAAATCAAAATATTCAATAAAATCGAATCTTTACGCCTATTTCTTCTATCCTATTGAAATATTTTTACTTATTAAAAAGGTAAAAATCAATCTTTTTAAATTATCCTAAAATATTTTAAAGAATTATAAAACCCAAATTTATCTAAATCAATAACTAACCGATTAATAAATAACAAATTATGATTAAAAAATTAATGCTATTCGCTTTGTTTATTCTATCTATATTAGAAATATTTAGCCAAGGTTTGCCACATAAAATGACAGATTTTGAAAAACAGCAAATGCCACATTATTTAAACTCAATAGTTTCGAGAGGATTCACTCAACCTCCTGTTTCTCAAGTACGCACAGTTGCAGAATGGGAAGAGATGGATGCAATTATCATATCTTGGGAATCTTTTAGTTCTGTTTTGACAGAAATTGTTAGATATGCAAAAGAAGAATGCAAAGTTTTTATAGTCTGTTCAGATTCAAATTCTGTAAAAAATACATTAACATCAAGCAATGTTAGCTTGACAAATTTGGAATTTTTAATTGAAGCTTCAAACAGTGTTTGGATTCGTGATTATGGTCCAAATAATGTTTACACAAATGAAGTAGATTCTTTAATAATTGTTGATTGGATATATAATAGACCGCGGCCAGACGATGATGTAATTCCTGAAGCTGTTGCTAATAAATTGAATGTTCCTATTTATGAAACAACTCAGAGCCCATACGACATTATTCATGCCGGAGGAAATTTCATGTCAGATGGTTTCGGAACAGCCTTTTCATCAAATCTTGTTTTGGAAGAAAATCCTGGAAAAACCGAATCAGAAATTGATAGTGTTATACATAAGTTTATGGGTATTGAAAGGTATGTGAAAATGACTAATTTGCCATACGATGGAATTCATCACATAGATATGCACATGAAATTGATTGACGAAGAGACTTTACTTGTAGGAGAATATCCAACAGGAATTTCCGATGGCCCACAAATTGAGGCAAATTTACAATATGTATTAAGTAATTTTAATTCGATTTTTGGCACACCATATAAAGTTATAAGAATTCCAATGCCCCCTGAAAATGGGAATTATCCAAATGGATTGTGGAATGGAGCTGATTATCGAACTTATACAAATTCATTAATTATTAATAAGACAGTTTTGGTTCCAACCTATGAATATCAGTACGATACAACAGCACTAAGAATCTATAAAGAAGCCATGCCAGGCTACAATATTGTTGGGATTAATTGCAATGCAACAATTCCGTCAAGCGGAGCAATTCATTGTATTAGCCACGAAATTGCTACTAATGACCCACTCTTAATTTCTCATCAGCCTCATCTATCACTAATTGATTCTTCTACAGAAAACTATTTAATCGAAGCAAAAATAATACATCGTTCCGGCATTCAAAATGCCAGCATTTATTATAGAAATGACACTATAAATCCATATTTGTCTGCCTCAATGAGCTTATTAAATCTGGCTGATAATATATGGTCAGGAGAAATTACATCTCAGAATTTAATGGACACTATATATTATTACATTGAAGCACAATCCAATTCAGGGAAAACTCAAGTTCGACCAATAGTTGCACCTGCAGGATACTGGAAATTTACTGTTGCAAATAATACAATAAATATTGCTTCTAAAGATTTCCGAAATAATTTCAATATTTCTTATTCAAAGGCTTCCAAAAAGGTATTTATTACAATGAATAGTGATAAATTCCAAAAAGCAAGTTTGTCGATTTTCGATATTTTAGGAAAAGAAACTATTCTTTCAAATCCAAAAATAATTCATGAAGGATTAAATGACTTATCATTTTCAACCAGCAAATTCAAGCAAGGATTATATTTTGTTGTATTGAAAACCGAAAGAAATGCTTATACTGAAAAAGTGATTATTAACTAAAAACCAAAAATGACCTTAATTATAGTTGCACTTACAGCAATAGTCTCAATTGCTGCATTTAATAACAGACAAATATTTTATAAATTATTATTAAATCCTTTTCAGGTTTATCATCGGAAAGAATGGTATAGATTGTTTTCACATGGTTTGATTCATGCAGATTGGACACATCTAATTATAAATATGATTGTGTTATGGTCTTTTGGTAGTTCGGTCGAGTATTATTTAGATTCAAATTTTCTTTTTTTATTATTATACGTAAGCGCCATTTTAATTTCTACCTCAAATACTATACGGAAATATAAAGACAATGCAAATTATGATTCGGTTGGGGCATCAGGAGGAGTTTCAGCCATTGTTTTTGCAAGCATATATTTCGATCCATTTAGAAACATCTATTTCTATTTTGCGATTCCAATTCCAGGAATTGTTTTTGCAGCATTATATCTTGGATATTCATATTATATGAGTAAGAAAAATTCAGACAATATTAACCACGATTCACATTTTATTGGTGCAGTTATTGGCATTATTTTTCCCTTTATTCTTGGATATTAAACACTTAATCATTATTATTTTTAATGAGAACCTTAAAATATTGCAGTTTAAATGGCAAGTTTTTTCAAAGTAACAAGAGCGTTTTAACAATTCAAAATCGCTCTTTTCGGTATGGCGATGGCTTGTTTGAAACAATGCGTGCAAATGGGAAGGAGGTCTTTTTTTTTGAAAACCACTTAGAAAGATTGATGTCTGGCATGAAAATCCTTAAAATGAAAGTGCCACTTTCTTTGAATATAAGCAATTTACGTTATGAAATTAACTCACTTTTTGACAAAAATCATTATTACCAAGGTGCTCGGGTAAGGCTATCAGTTTTCAGAAATGAAGGAGGCTATTATACACCAATCACAAATGAAATTTCATATTTGATTGAAATTGAGAAACTTTCAACATCATATTATGAATTAAATGCAAAAGGTTTAATAATTGATTTTTATTCTGAAATTTATAAGTCGCATAACAAATTTGCCAACATCAAATCAAATAATGCACAATTATTTGTTTTGGCAGGAATATATAAAACTGAAAAAGGATTGGATGATTGTATTATACAAAATAGTTCGGAAAATATTGTTGAAACTATTAGCTCGAATATTTTTTTTGTGGTTGGGGATAAAATTTTCACACCTAATATTCAATCAGGATGTGTTAATGGAGTGATGCGGAAGCAGATTATTTCTATTGCAAAAAGCAGATTTGAAGTAATTGAAACTGAATTAAATGAAAATATTTGTATGGAGGCAGAAGAGGTATTTATTACAAATGCAATTCAAGGCATTAATTGGGTAATGGGACTTGGACAAAAAAGATTCTTTTCAAAAATATCCAGACTGTTAATCAGCGAGTTAAATAATAAATTGAATTTTTGAGAATGAATTAACAAAATAGGGCTGTCAATTTAAATTAGGATTCTCTGGAAAGTTTATCCAGGTTTTATACTCTTCCCCTAGATTTAAAATTGACTCTTTCCAAATTGATGGCTCATTTTTTCTCATAATAGTTTTGGCATCCAAATTTGAAACCAACCAAGAATTAATTTTTAATTCATCTTCCAATTGATTTGCGCTCCAACCAGAATATCCAATGAAAAATCGAATTTGGTTTTTGTTAATCAATCCAGATTTTATAATTTTTTTTAATTCACTAAAATTGCCTCCCCAGAATATTCCATCAGCAATTTCAACACTATCTGGTAAAAATTTTCCTAATGTGTGAATATAATGTACGGAATCAGTTTTTACTGGTCCTCCAACAGAAATTAATGAATCGAATTTTGGGAAATCTGTTAATATTTCATTCAATGAAATTTTAACAGGTTTGTTTAATACGAAACCAACACTTCCTTCCGTCGAATGTTCTGTGAGCAATATTACTGAACGTCCAAAATAATAATCGTTTAAGAATGGCTCTGCTATTAAGATTTTCCCGGGTTTTGGTAAAACCTTATTCGTTTCTATTTTAAAGAAATTATTATCAATATTCATAATAATACATTTTGTAAAATTTACGAAGTATAAAATTATACTATAAAAAACAAATTTCAACAATAATTTTCTATTTTTGCGAATTATTTTTGAAATTTAGATATGATTAGAAAAACGATAATTTATTTTTTATTAGTACTTGTTTTTGCTTCATGCCGCCAGCATAAAGAATTAGTTTATCTCCAAAATCTTGATACTTCTTATGTCGAAAATCAAGCAATAAAAAATGATGACCAATACAAAGTTCAAGAGAATGATATTTTGCATATCAAAATATTAAGCATGAATAAGGATATTGTTGAATTATTTAGTATGGATGCAAGCAGTCAAACTAATAATTATCAACAATACAATGAAGCATCAATGTATTTCCAAGGTTATTCAGTTGATAAAAATGGGAATATATCAGTACCTATTTTGGGTGAGATTTATGTACAAGATTTATCTATGGACGAAATAAACAAAATAATTTTAGAAAAAGTTGAGGAATATATTAAAGATCCCACAATAATTGTAAAACTTGCAAATTTCAGGATTACTTTACTTGGTGAAATTAGGAGTCCTGGCATTTATACTTCATATAACAATCAAATATCTATTTTTCAAGCACTAAGTATGGGAGGTGATGTTACAGATTATGGTAATAGAAAAAATGTTCTTTTAATTAGGCCTGCGAAAAATGGGTCTTCAACTATTAGAATTGATTTAACAGATAAAAATCTCATAGCATCAGAATATTATTATTTAAAACCTAATGATTTAATCTATGTTGAACCAATGAAATCTAAAGGTATTAGATTGATAGCCTCTGATTATGGAGTATTGTTGGCTACGATTTCTTCTACTCTAACTACAATTTTACTATTACTACAATTATAAACATGAACTTTTTCATAGGCTAAATTTAAGAACTAGCTATTACTATTAACAAAGTTTACAATTTAATCTTTAAGACGTGGATAACAATTTCGATATAAACCAAGAAGAAAATATAGATATTAGGAAATATGTTTTCAAATTTTTAGCAAACTGGTATTTATTTGTACTTTCGATATTTATTGCCTTATCAATTTCATTTTATATAAATAAATTTACACTTCCAACCTATAGTATAGGTCTTGATCTATTATTAAAATCAGATGATCCCTATGGAAGTAGATTTGGCTCAGGTAACCTCATGGGTTTTGGAATGTTCGACGATCAAACAAATATAAATAATGAAATTGGAATATTACAATCATTTAGCCTGAACAAAAAAGTAATTGATGAACTTGATTTTGAGATTTCATACTATTCTGTAGGAAGAATGAAAACTCAGGAAAAATATAGATCATCACCATTTAGTGTGAATATTGACACTTCAAAAAATCAGCTTAGAGGATTCCCATTTTATGTTGAAATTCTTTCAAGAACTGAATATCGGCTTGAAATTAATGAAGAGGTTGAATATTTTGATACACTATTGGTTAATAATAACATTTATAAATTTGGTGAGCAAGTTGATGATTTTTTCTTTAATTTCAATATCACTTTGAATGAACCTAGCAGCTTCGATTTCAAACGACCAAACTATGGATATTCAGAATGGTTTTTCATCATTAATAGTATAAATGGGCTAATTAATAGCTACAGAGCAAAAATAAATATTGAGCTCCAAGATAAAGAAGGATCAATTTTAAACCTGATAACTGAAGGACAAGTTGCTGAAAAAGAGGCTAATTATTTGAATAAACTTGCTGAAGTTTATATTCGTTCTGGTTTGGACGATAAAAATAGAAAAGCAAATAAAACAATTGAATTTATTAATAATCAGTTAGGGGAAATAGTTGACTCATTAACACAAGCTGAGAGAAATCTTGAAAACTTTAGGCTTAATAATAAGATTATTGATTTAAGCAGACAAGGTATTGCAATTTCTGAAAAATATGAAGAACTAATTAAAGAAGAAGCTCAACAAATAATTCAAGCCGAATATTATAATTATCTTTTAGAATATGTTGAAAATAAAAATGATTATTCAGACTTAGTAGCTCCTTCAATTGTGGGTATTCAAGAACCACAAATTAGTTCAATAATTATTAAATTAAGTGAATTGCTTGATCAAAGGAATACATTGTTATTCAGTGCCAATGAAAGCATTCCTACTTTAAATTTGATAGACTTAAACATTAGTAATGCAAAAAAATCTTTGCTCGAAAACATAAGAAATATTAAAAAGACATTTGAAATATCTCAAGAAAGTTTATCAAAAAGAATTTCAAAAGTAAATAGTGAAATTGCCCAATTACCTAAAACTGAAAGTGAACTAATTAATATTCAAAGAGAATTTGATTTAAATAATGAAATTTACACCTATCTTTTAGAAAAAAAGGCAGAATCTGGAATTGCACTTGCATCGAATGTGCCAGATAGTAAAATATTAGATAATGCTTTATTGTTTAATGCAACTATTGTTTCTCCTAAGAAAAAAATGAATTTCCTGATAGCCTTGGTAATTGGACTACTTATTCCGGTTTTACTTATTATTGGTAGAGACTATTTTAATGACAAAATTGTCGATCATAAGGATATTGAAGGAAAAGTGAAGATTCCTATTATTGGAACAGTGGGAAAAAATGTAAGAGAAGTTGAAATCCCTGTATTTGATAAACCAAAGTCTTCATTAGCTGAATCATTCCGTTCTTTACGAACTAATTTGGAATATTTATTATCCGAAGCAGAGAAGAAAGTTATTATTTTGACTTCTACCGTGAGTGGTGAAGGAAAAACTTTTTGTGCAATAAATTTAGCATCTATTATTGCAATGTCTGATAAAAAGGTTCTGCTTATCGGAATGGATCTTAGAAAACCAAAGATTCAAAAGGCATTTGCTATGCTCAAAAATGATATTGGCATGAGTACTTATCTCATCAAAAAAAGCAATATTGATGAAATAATCCAAACAACTAATATTAGAAATTTGTCAGTAATTCCTTCAGGACCTACTCCACCAAATCCTGCTGAACTAGCTGGTACACAAAGGATGGAAGACCTTATCTCATATGCAAAAAAAGAATATGATTATGTAATAATTGATACGCCTCCTGTTGCATTAGTTACTGATGCATTGATTCTATCACGATTTTCAGATTTGAATATTTTTGTAATTAGGCAAAACTATTCAAAGAAAAGTGTACTAAGCCTAATTGAAGAACTTGATAGCAATCAAAACATGAAGAATTTAGGGATATTAGTAAATGACGTAATGGTTCCAAGTTATTATGGCTACGGCTACGGAGGCTATGGATATGGTGGTTATGGCTATGGTGGTTATGGCTATGGTGGTTATGGTTATGGTGGTTATGGTTATGGTGGTTATGGTTACGGATACTATGACGAAGATTACGAACCGCTATCATTATGGGAAAAGATTTTAGTTTTTCTCAAACTAAAGAGTCGAAAAAAACCAAGTTAAATTGTAACTTTTTTATATTTCTTTTTTAATGGATTTAAATGGTTTCTCGTCCAAACTCTTAGAAAATGCTATTGACGAATTTTCTAAACTCCCTGGAGTTGGAAAGAAAACTGCCCTAAGATTTGTGTTGCATCTACTGAATAAAGATGAAACTGTAGTTTCTAACTTTGGAAATTCAATTATTGACCTAAAAAAAAACATTCAAAATTGTAATATCTGCAATAACATTTCAGATAACAAAATATGCAATATATGTTCAAATAATACAAGAGATTTAGGCACTATTTGCGTTGTTGAGGGAATAAAAGACATTATGTCTATTGAATCTACACAACAATATTTTGGAGTTTATCATGTATTAGGCGGGATTATTTCTCCGATGGATGGTATTGGACCAGATGACATAAACGTAAAATCTTTAGAAAATAGAATAAAAAATAATTCAGTCAAAGAAGTTATTTTAGCCCTGAGTACAACAATGGAAGGAGATACTACAAATTTCTATTTATTCAAAAAACTCAAAAAGTACAATATTAAAATTACAACACTTGCACGTGGAATTTCCTTTGGCGACGAGCTTGAATATTCAGATGAATTAACATTAGGCAGGTCAATAATAAACCGCTATTTGTTTGAACAAACCTTGCAAAAATAGCTATGTCTCTGTTATTTAAGCAAATACTTTATAAATAAGCATTTCATTTATGATTCTCACAGTAATCATAGTTAATTATAATGTTCAACATTTTCTTGAACAATGTTTAAACTCAGTTCAAAAAGCATGCTTATCCATTGATTCTGAAATATTTGTAGTCGATAATAATTCTGTTGATGCATCTACATCAATGGTAAAAGAAAAGTTTAGTGATGTTCAACTGATTGAAAATACAAAAAATGTAGGTTTTTCGAAAGCAAATAATCAAGCAATAAAAAAAGCAAAAGGAAAATATGTTCTTTTATTAAACCCAGACACCATTGTAGAGGAAGATACATTTGAAAAAATTATTGAGCACTTAGACAAAAATCATGAAGTTGGTGCAGTAGGAGTTAAAATGATTGATGGAAATGGGAAATTTTTACCAGAGTCGAAACGCTCATTGCCGACTCCATCTGTTGCATTTTATAAAATTTCAGGATTTTCAAAATTATTCCCTCGCTCAAAAATATTTGCAAAATATCATTTAGGATATTTGGACAACAATGAGATACATGAAGTAGATATTTTATCTGGAGCTTTTATGTTTCTTAGAAAAAAAACAATAGACCAAGTAGGCTTGCTCGACGAAGATTATTTTATGTATGGCGAAGACATCGATATGTCGTATCGGATAAAATTAGCTGGATATAAAAATGTCTATTTTCCTAAAACTACTATAATTCACTATAAAGGCGAAAGCACAAAAAAAGGAAGCATAAACTACCTTAAAGTCTTCTATAATGCAATGATAATATTTGCAAGAAAACATTTTTCGAAGAAGAATGCATCAATATTTTCATTTCTAATTAATTTAGCAATATACTTTAGGGCATCTATTGCTATTTTTAATTTGGCAATTAAGAACACAATTTTGCCAATTTTTGACGCAACTTCAATTTTTATTGGTTATAAAATTGCAATTCCTTTATGGGAAAATTACAAATTTTCTGAAAATGGTGTCTATCCTAAAGAATTTCTTTCCTATGTTGTACCTTCCTATATTGCACTTTGGATTTCTTTTCTATATTTTAATAAAGGGTATAAAAAGCCCATAAGTTTGAAAAATATTATTCGTAGTTTAATAATTGGCACTTTATTTATATTGTTGTTTTACAGCTTATTAAACGAAGAAATGCGATTTTCAAGAATTCTAATAATTTTTGGTTTTGTATGGTCGTCAATATCAATAGTTTTGATTAGGATAATTTTCCACTTTCTTAAAATCGATGGTTATTCGTTAAATTCAGTGAAAAAGAAAAAAATTGCAATAGTTGGAGAAAATGATGAATTTGAACGAATTACATTAATGCTGAAGCAATTTGAATATAAACTTGGTGACATATGGCATATTAGTTTAAGCAAAAAGTCATTTTCCAGTGAGTTCAGTGGCAGTATTGAAAATATTTCGGATATAACAACTTTAAATAATATCGATGAAATTATCTTTTGCACTAAGTATATTTCTTCTCAAAAAATTATTGATATTATGCACAAAATGGCTCATATCAACGTAAACTATAAGATTGCATCTCATGAAAGTTTTTCCATTATTGGAAGCGATTCAATTGATAGTGTCAATGAATTGATGGATATTTCAAACAACTCAATTGGTAAAGTTGCGAATGTCCGTAAAAAAAGAATTTTTGACATTTTATTTTCAGCAATTTTACTCATAATCAGTCCGGCAGCATTGTTTTTTGTTAAAAACACGAAAGGCTTATTTATTAATATTTCAAAAGTATTATCCGGGAAAATGACTATGGTAGGCTATTTATTAGCGAAAAATGTTGATATTTCGAATTTACCTTCAATTAAAAATGGAGTTTTAAATCCTTCAGATTATTTCAGTAGCAAAAAAATTATCTCGAAAGAAGTTGCTGAAAGAATCAATTTGCAATACTCAAATAATTACCAGATTGTAAAAGATATATATATTATTTTTCGTGCTTTTAAGAAATTAGGAAATTAAACAATTTTGACTTCTTCAACAGGCTTTTCTATACTCCAAACAATCAGATAGTTATTTCTAAATTCATAGTTCAAAGTATATTCATGCTTAAAATTTAATGTATCAATACAAGCTGAAAAACTTCCTTGATTTTTTATATATATTTTGTTAATTTTCAAATTATTAATAAAACTCAAGTCTCGTTTTCCGAAAATTTTAAGTAAAGTTTCTTTTCCACACCAGTACAGGTACAAATTTTCTATTCTGTAATCGCTATCAATTTGTTGAAGTTCTTTACTACTAAGAAATTTTTTGGCTATCCTTTCAATTTTTTTTGAAACAAATTCAATATCAATTCCGACTCTAAAATCTTTATTTAAGATAACTCCAACCATATCTTTAGAATGAGAAATACTGATATTTAAAGAAGGATTAATTAATTTTGGTTTTCCAAAACTATCGTATTCGATAATCGAATTTTTGTTTTGAATTTCCTTAGCTAAGGCCCGAGTACTCAACCATTCAAGCTTTCTTCTTTCGTTCTTGAAACTCTCTATTTGCAATAATTCATCAGGATTTAGATTAACTATGTCGAAAAGATAATCTAAATTATCAGTCATTTCCCAGATACCTAAATCAGTATTTTTATCAACTATTTGCTTATATAATAGACCCACGATCGTAAAATTATTGAAGGAAATAAAATCAGAAATAAAATATTATCTATTCTATGAGACACTAATTTCTCCATTCAAAAGATTCAATTAATTTTTCAACATCCTTTTTAATAAAATTTAAAACCGGAGCAATAGAATCCTGGTTTGGTCTTTCGTTGAAATATAGCGACGCTCGCATGAAATGCTGCAAACTATCAGTCAAATAAAATTGCAATGATGAAGCAACGTCTCCTTTAATTTCATATTGAGTTCCGAAAACCCTTTTGTTCCAATTGATTGTTAATGATTCTGAAATTTCGTCGGCCTTAGATGTGTGATTATATGAAAATTTTCTTGATTGTTCGAGTAATGTCGATAAATTGTTATCAATGGTTCTATAGGTAATATAAATTTTGGCATTATAATCTGGAAAAGTAATATTTATCCAACACGAATCTGCATCAATTAGTTCAATTTTTGAGTAATCCGGAAATTGGAATGTATAAGGAAAATCACTTTCATAGCTATTATATTGTTTTTCCGGAAATGAAATTCTAAAATACCCGTGAGGTTTTGGCATATATGTTTCTTTGCACGAATAAATTAGCAATACCAAAATTACGCAATATAAAATTTTTGGGATGGTATTTTTATTTCTAAAAATCATATTAATTGTAAATGGATAGATTTAGGTTTATAGATAAACTCACAGTCAAAATAAACATTTTATTTCTATAGTGATTTTAAATGTACTCTGATTTTTATAATCCGCCTGTTGTCAACAGCTTCAATTTTGAACTTAAAGTTGTTGAACATTATTTCATCATTCTTTTTAGGAATTTCTCCTTTTATTTCAAGAATCAAACCTGCTAAGGTGTCGGCATCTCCTTTTATTTCATCAAAAATATTATCGGGTTTTTCAATAATTTTATAAAAATCGTTTAGAAGAGTTTTGCCTTCAAAAATGAAATTTTCATTATCAATTTTCTTGTATTCAACAGTTTGCGGATCTGATTCGTCTGTAATTTCACCTACAATTTCCTCAAGTATATCTTCTAAGGTAATTATTCCAGATTTGCCTCCATATTCATCAACAACAACAGCCATATGTATTTTTTTCGATTGAAATTCTTCGAGCAAATCGTCGATTTTTTTCATTTCAGGAATAGAATACAAAGGACGAATAAGCGATTGCCACTTAAAATCGTTGTAGTTTTTATGAATATATGGGAGCAAATCTTTTATGTATAGTATTCCTTTTACTTTATCAAAATTTTCTGAAAATACAGGAATTCTGGAATAGCCCGATTCGATAATAACTGAGACCAATTTGTTGAAACTGGTTTTTATTTCTACAGCAACAACATCGACTCTTGACCGCATAATTTCTTTCACGTACAGTTTTCCGAAATTAACAATTCCTTCAAGAATTTTTTTGTCTTCCGATATTTCATTCTCAGTCAAATCTAAAGCATCGGACAAATCGTTGATTGAAATATTTTGCTTAACATTTGCAAATCTTTTGTTCACAAACGAAGTTGAGCTAATAAGAACTGAGCTAAAAGGGCGGAGGATTTTTTCAAGAAAAAACAAAGGATATGCCATAAAACCTGAAAATTTCTCCGGGTATTTCGTGGCATAAACTTTTGGAATGATCTCTCCAAATAGCAGAAGTAAGAATGTTATAACAATAACCTGAAAAACAAAAGCCAAAGCAGTGTTTACGCCAAAATCGAAAATTGAAGAACTAACATAGGTTGATAAGATAACTATCCCAACATTCACAAAATTGTTTGCAATAAGTATAGTTGCCAACAATCGCTCAGGGATTTCCAATAATGACAATATTATTAAATCTTGTTTTGCCTCTTTTTTCCGAAGTTTGCTAATATGTGAGGGAGATAATGAGAAAAAGGCAACCTCGGAACCTGAAATTAGAGCAGAAACTATTAATAAAAAAATTACAAAAAATATTGCTAAAATATTGACAGCTTCGATGGGATGAATTGTTACATTTAGCAAATCTATTAAAAACGAATGATAGGGCTCGGTTTCCAATTCAATTTTATTATTTTCCAGAAATTGAGTATAGTATATTAGAATGGTAGGTCGTCTGTTTCTTCTTGCAAATTATTGCCGGCAGGACTTGTATTTTCTGTAACTTTTCCATCCTGGTTTTCTTCAACAGCACTATTTGTGTTAGGTTCAGCTTGCTGAGAATTTTGTTCAGTTGCACTTTTTGTTCCCAGCATGGTCATATTGTTCGCAACTATTTCGGTTGAATATCTTTTATTTCCGTCTTTATCATCCCAAGAGCGTGTTGAGATTTTTCCTTCGACATAAAGTTTGTCACCTTTTTTTACATATTTTTCGCAAATTTCGGCTAATTTACGCCACATCACAATATTGTGCCATTCGGTGATTGTTACTTTTTCGCCATCTTTTTTGTAGGATTCGCTTGTGGCAAGAGAAAACTTTGCAACTGCTACACCATTGTCCAAATAATTTACCTCAGGTTCTTTCCCTACATTTCCAATTAAAATTACTTTGTTTATCATATTATTAAAATATTAATTAATTATTTTAGCTGATATTTTCACAAATTATTGAATTTCACTGCAAATATTATTGCAACATTATGTAAACTTGAAAAATTCAAGTTTTATTTCAAAATATTGCTTGTAACTATAAAAACACTAAACGATGATCATATGTTCCTGATCGGTAATTTTTTCGCAATAATGACATTTTAACGCAACATCTGTTTTAGAAATTACTGTAAATTTGGTATTTATGCTTTCATAATTTGTAACACATTTTGGATTTACGCATTTGACAATTCCTTTTATAATGTCTGGAACAGCCACTTCATTTTTTTCAACAACAGTATAATTCTTAATAATGTTGAGTTTGGCTTCGGGGGCAACCAATGCAATTTTATTTAGTTCATCTTCCTGAAAATCTTTATCTGAAATCTTTATTATGGCTTTTCTTCCCAATTTTTTGCTTTCTAGATTGGTACCAAAAGTGATCTGATTTTCAATTTTATCGAGCCCTAATATGGTGATTACTTTAAATAGGTTTTTTGCAGGAATACGGTCAATTACAGTTCCGTTTTTTATTGCACTAACTTTAAGTTCTTTTGAGTCTTTCATTATAGTTTCAGAATTTTTTGTAAAACTTTGAGAATTTTTTCAAGCAGATTTCTTTATTTCATTCCTAAAATAGATGCAATAATAGCTTGCCGTGTATAAACTCCGTTTAGAGCTTGCTGAAAATAATATGCTTTATCGCTGGCATCAACATCTGTATGAATTTCGTTTACTCGTGGAAGTGGATGCAAAATTTTCATATTTGACTTTGAGTTTTCGAGCATATATTTTCTTAGCACATATGTATTCTTCACTTTTTCATATTCCATAGGATCAGAAAATCTTTCTCTCTGAACTCTTGTCATATAAACTATGTCGGCTTCCGAAATATATTCAGTAAAATCGGCATGTTCGAAATACTTCAATCCAAGATTATCTAAATATAATTTATATTCGTTTGGCATTTTCAATTCTTCAGGTGATATAAAATTAAAAGTGGTATTGAATTTTGACATTGCCATAAGCAAGGAATGAACAGTGCGTCCATATTTCAGATCTCCAACTAAAAAAATATTTAGGTCTTCTAATGTTCCTTGAGTTTTATAAATAGAATACAAATCTAACAAAGTTTGTGTAGGATGTTGATTTGCACCATCGCCTGCATTTACAACAGGGACATTCGAAACTTCGCTCGCATATTTTGCACTTCCTTCAATAGGATGACGCATTACTATTAAATCACAATAACTTTCAACTGTTTTTATGGTATCGTGAAGAGACTCCCCTTTTTTCACACTTGAAGAACCTGAATCTGAAAATCCGATTATTCTACCTTGTAAACGGTTAACGGCACTTTCAAAACTTAATCTTGTGCGAGTTGATGGCTCAAAAAATAAAGAAGCAATAATTTTTCCTTCTAAAATATTTTGAACTGGATTCTTTTCAAATTCGCTTGCTAATTCGATTATTCGCATATATTCTTCTTTTGAATAATCGTTTATTGAAACCAAATTCCTGTTTTTCATACTTTTTCGTGTTTTGATATCATTAATTTGGAATACAAAAGTAACTTTTTTATCCAAATTAATTTAAACGAAACTCATTATTGTGTTTTGAAAATTATTGTATTAATTTGATTTAGCTGATTTTTAATGATTTACATTGAAATAAATTAGCAAATAATGCAATTGAAGAATAGCAGAAAATAGTTAATATCTATTAATTTCGATACCCCCAAAAACTGCACTTGCCTGAATGACCAAATAATTTCGCGCTTCATCGAAATTATCGCTTTCGTAATTTGAACTTCCAAATCCTCCGGCACCACCTTCCGGGAGATCCACACCACCAAAAATTGCATCAGCGTTAATTTTTACAGGTGTTTGCTCGTTAAGACGGATTACACAACCTCCAAATACTGCATTCACTTCAATTTTCGTAACTTTTTCTGTCAATTCAATATCTCGCAAATCTATGGTTGCCTTTCCAAAAACTGCATTATACTCACGTTTTTCGTTGATTTTCCCATCGATAGTTACTTCGTTAAAAATTGCATCGTCTCCAGATGATCTAAAATTTGAAAATCCAAAACTTCCGAAGATAAATTTTGCACCAAGATAAATCAAAAATAATCCGAAAAGTATTTTAAAGATTGGGAAGTCAATTTTAAAAATAACTTTAATTAAAATACTGATACCTACAAGAATAATTATAATTCCAAAGAATATTCCAACTCCCATTTTCATAGTTTTAATTTTTAATAAAAAATTTCTGTCATGCCAAAATTACTATTATTATTTAAAGAATTATTATTTTCGCCTCAAATATTTTACAACAAAATCTATAATATTATGGCTATTGCATTAACAAAATCTAATTTAAAATTAAATACTTCTAAGAAGCCCGATTTTTATCTTGGCAAAGTTAGAGATGTTTACACTGTTGATAATAAACTTCTTATCATGCTTGTTTCTGATAGAATTTCTGCCTTCGATATAGTTTTGCCAAAGGGAATTCCTTTCAAGGGTCAGGTTTTAAATCAGATTGCGAGCAAATTTCTCGATATGACATCTGACATTGTACCAAATTGGAAAATTTCGTGTCCGGATCCTACAGTTATGATTGGGCATAAAGTTGAAACATATCCGATTGAGATGATTATTAGAGGAATTTTAACCGGTAGTCTTTGGCGAGAATATAAAAATGGAGTTCGTGAAATTTATGGTCTTCGTTTGCCTGATGGCATGAAGGAAAATCAACGCTTTCCAGAACCAATAATTACTCCTACAACTAAAGCCGAGCAAGGCATGCACGACGAACCTATCTCGAAAGAAGAAATTCTGAAACAAAATTTGATTTCTCCGGAAGAATACGAATTATTGGAAAAATATACAAGACAACTTTTTGAAAGAGGGAGTAAAATTGCTGAGGATAAAGGCTTAATTCTGGTAGATACAAAATATGAGTTTGGCAAAAAGGATAGTGAAATTTACCTAATAGATGAGATTCACACGCCCGATTCATCCCGATATTTTTATGCCAATGGTTATGAAGAACGGTTTGAAAAAGGAGAAGCACAGAAACAGCTCTCGAAGGAATTTGTAAGAGAATGGCTTATGGAACAAGGCTTTAAGGGCGAAAAAGGTCAGCAAGTTCCCAAAATGGACGAAATTTTTGTAAATGAGGTTTCAGAAAGATATATCGAACTTTATGAAAAAATCATTGGAGAAAAGTTTGTAAAGGCCGATGTTTCGGAGCCACACGAAAGAATTAATGAAAGCATTAATAATTGGCTTGAAGAAAACTATTTGTAAAAAACGATTTGCTCTCTTATAATATATATTTGGTTTGAATAGTTTTGTATTGTTTTTAAATCACATTCTAAGATTTTTTGAAAGCTTTGAAGCAAATACAAAATCGTTCAATTCCTTATTATCGTTACTAAAGACCTGTGTGTTTGAGCCTTCCCACCACTTTTTGCCTTTATAGATAAAGACAATTTTATCTCCAATTTCTAATACCGAATTCATATCATGAGTATTAATTACGGTGGTAGTGTTAAATTCTTCAGTAATTTCTTTAATTAAATTATCAATTACAATTGAAGTGTAAGGATCTAATCCTGAATTTGGTTCATCAAAAAACAAATACTTTGGATTTAAGGAAATAGCCCTTGCAATTGCCACACGTTTTTTCATCCCTCCGCTGATTTCTGAGGGATAGAGCATATTTGTTTTAGAAATATTAACTCTTTCAAGACAAAAATTTACTCTATCAAGTTTTTCTTTTGGATTCATATTGGTAAATAAATCCAATGGAAACATAATATTTTCTTCTACAGTAGATGAATCGAACAATGCACCGCCTTGGAAAACCATCCCAATTTCTTTACGAATGGATTTTTTGTCTCTAAAATTCATTTTTGTAAAATTGCGATCGTTGTATGTAATTTCTCCTTCATCAATTTCAAACAAACCAACCATAGATTTAATAAGGACAGTTTTTCCAGAGCCACTCTGACCTATCACCAAATTGGTTTTGCCAGATGCAAATTCGACATTTATGTCGGACAAAACTTTCTTATCGTCAAAAGATTTTGAGATGTTTTTTAGTCTTATCATGACAAAAGCAATTGTGTTAATAACAAATTGAATAGCAAAATTAACACACTGCTATATACTACCGCATTTGTGCTCGAACGCCCAACTTCCAAGGCTCCACCACTTGTAAAATAGCCGTAATATGAAGAAACACTGGTTATGATAAAGGCAAAAACAACTGTTTTTATCATTGTGTATTGTATGTAATATGGTTTAAAATCGAATTGCAAACCATAAATATAATCGTGAGACGATACAGAATCTGTAAGAATTACACCACCTAACCAGCCTCCGAATATGCCAATAAAAATGCTTAAAATTACTAAAAATGGATTGATGAAAACAGTTGCAATAATTTTTGGAAAAATAAGATGGCTGGCAGAATTCACACCCATAATTTCGAGTGCATCAATTTGTTCGGTAACACGCATTGTTCCGATTTCTGAGGCGATATTCGAACCTACTTTCCCAGCAAGTATCAGGCTTACTATGGTTGATGAAAACTCCAGTATCATTGAATCGCGGGCTGTAAGTCCTATTAAATACTTTTGTATAAAAGGGCTGTCAATATTGTAAGCAGTTTGGATAGTTATTACTGCCCCCATAAAAATTGAAATTACTACTACAATTCCAATCGAATTTATTCCCAATTTGTCAATTTCTTTTATAATATTTTTGAAAAAAACTTTCGGTTTTTCTGGTCGGGAAAAAACTTTGTAAAGTAGCAAAAAATACTGCCCGAGGTGATTGAAAAATATCATTTTTAAATACTAATTAAAACTAAATAGCAACAAATTTATGAAAATTTATTTTGTGTAATTATCAATTATTGCTGAATACCAATAAATTTTTGTTGTATTCCTGCTTTTTTCACAATGTAAATATCTTAAAACGAAAAATGTAATTATTAATTTTATCTTCTCAATTCAAAATTTTTCCCAAGGTAAACATTTCTGACATGTTCGTCTTGCGACAAATCTTCGGCGGTTCCGGATTTAAGTATGCTACCCTCAAAAAGTAAATATGCTCTGTCGGTTATCGATAGTGTTTCGTGTACATTATGGTCGGTAATTAATATTCCAATATTTTTGGCTTTTAGTTTCGACACAATTTCCTGAATGTCTTCCACAGCGATAGGATCTACTCCGGCAAATGGTTCGTCCAGCAAAATAAAACTTGGGTTTATAGCCAGAGCTCTGGCAATTTCAGTTCGTCTTCTTTCTCCGCCCGAAAGTTGAATTCCATAACTTTTTCTAATTCTGGCTAATCCAAATTCTTCAATCAATTCTTCAGTTCTGTCTCTCTGATATTCTTTAGAATATTTAGACATTTCGAGGATTGCAAGAATATTATCTTCTACTGTCATTTTTCTAAAAACCGATGCTTCTTGTGCCAAATATCCAATTCCTTTTTGAGCTCTTTTATAGACAGGTAATTTTGTAATATCATCATCTTCCAAAAATATCTTGCCCGAATTAGGTTTTATTAAGCCAACAATCATATAAAAAGATGTTGTTTTTCCAGCACCATTCGGACCTAAGAGACCAACAATTTCGCCTTGGCTTACTTCTATTGAAACTTTATTTACAACAGTGCGTTTTCCGTATGTTTTGGTAATATTTTCGGTGAAAAGTTTCATTTCTCGACTTGAAAAAATATTAATAATTTTATTCCAAAATTAGAATTTTATTCCAAAATTAGCATGAATTTGGTTACTATCAATTCTATCATCGTATCGATAATTTAGCGAGACAAAGAAATTTTTTGCAGGCTCGTGTTCAAAACCAAAAATAAAATATAGATTGTTTTTAGAGTTTTCAAGCAAATTTCCATAGTCAATTCTTGTTAAAGCTTTTGTATTTTGCAAAATTCGATAAGAGGAATAAATTGAAACTCCATCGAAATTGTTCGCCTCCACAAATTTATAGTTCGATACTTTCGAATATTCAAAACCCAGCATCAAGTTTTTAGTTTTATATCCTGCAAAAGCAGACAATGCCGTTTTTTCTGCCGAACCATTTTCAGAGCCGGGTTCGTAATCGAAATAGATTTTTGCAATTGCATTTTTAAAAAGGTTTACTTCAAAATTGTTTGACACTAAAAATTTAGAGTTGTCGTCCTGATGACGGAATGGCCCATCTCCGTTTACAATACTTATGCTATATTTCAAAATATTGTGATGATTATAAGTTATTCTCGCTCCAAAATCTGCCGGCATTCCGTATCTGTATGCTTCCTGATAGGTTACATTTACATAACGAAAACCCCACCATTTGTCCTGAACTGTCAAATATTGTTGATTTAATAATTGCCCTACCGAAAGCTCAAAATTTTTGGTAAATTCCCATGATATTTTTGCCATTTTCAGAAATGCTGTGTACTTGCTACCTTCAAAATACGAGACGTTTAAAAAATTTCCAAGACTGTCGGAAACGTCAATGGCATTGGTTGTGCGGGTTACGTCGTAAATTATTGTTGCTTTCACTCTTTCGGAAATTTGATGATGGAAGCCTAAAATTGCAGTAGAAATTCCAAATGCAGATTTTGGTTTAATATTATCATCAAGCCCATAATAAAATCCGGTATATATTCGCCCAAAAAAATTGCTAACATCAATCTTGGCTTTTTTTTCGGCTTGCTTTTCTTGCGAAAAAACAAAAAATGGAATAAAAACTAAAATGATTATTATTCTATTAAATTTCATCAGAAAAATTTATTTAGAATTTAAAACTTGCACCAAGACTTGGCATAATCGGCAGTTGATTTACTCGACTATGTTTTATCCGATCAAAATAGAAAATGTTTTCTCTATCGTATATATTCGTAATACTAAAAGTAATTTTAAGTTCGGAGTTGTTGCCAAAATAAAGTACTCTTTTAATGGATGCGTCCAAACGATGATAATATGGAAGTCTTCCGGTGTTTAAATCGGCATAAATAATTCCAAGATCTCCGTTTTCTGAAGTATAGTCTGTAGTAATTCCATTTATAAATGGTAGTTTTTCGTAGTAACCTAAAGTTTTTGTAAAAGGAAAACCCGAGCCAAGATTCCATCTAGCACTAAGTTCCCAATTTAAGTCTTCTCCAAATTTATAGGACCCGACAAGGTTCACATTGTGTCTTCGGTCGAAATGTGGCAAATAATCAATAACTCCATCATAGCGAGTTACATAGCCTAAGGAATAAACACACCATAAATAAAGTTTTCGATAATCGTATTTAAGCAAAAAATCGACCCCATAAGCTTTCCCTGATTCTATTATGAAGTCTTTGGTATAATATTCAGGTTTGTCGCTATTTTCGCCGGTATCGTCGTAAATTTTATTTCTGTTTATGCTTGTAAGCTGAACATTGTCTTTTATGTAACCTTCAACATTTATGTCAATTCTATTGGTAAGATCGAATTCAAATCCTAAAATACCATGATGAGATTTTTGCAAATTGTGTTTTACTTCCTCACCATCAAATTCTTCTTGCAAATCTTGAGTTCCAGAAAGGAAACCGTAGAAAAGATTCACGACATCTCTATCGGAATTAGCACTAATAAGATTTTGCGAATATATACCAGCAGCCAATTTTACTCTCAATCTATCTGAAATATTATATTTAATCCCAAGTCGTGGCTCAAGCGAAATATCTGATAAAGAGGCATAATAATGAACTCTGAAACTTGGTTCTAACAATAGTTTCCCGGCAATATGTTTATATTTTAAAAATCCTCCTAATTCGGTTGTATTTTCATTTTGTGCCAATTTTCTGCCAGTCGAATTATAGAAAACATAATCAGTATTATATCCCAGTGCCTCAATACCATAATTAAATTCGTTGGTTCCCAGAAAATATACAAACTGAAGTCCAAAATTAAATCCATCGACTTCGCTATATCTTGGTTTTGAGTCTAATTCTTCAATACCGATTCTATAATTTGAGTACGAAAAGTTGGCTTTTACAAGAGCATTGGCACTTGAAGGGACTAATATTATATTTGATCCTATTCCATAAGATTCCCAATTTAAATCTGAAATTGTCTGATAATTTACCTGATCGTTGAAGTTAAAACCAAACAAATTAATTTTCGTTCCATTCGCTCCATTTATTGAAACTTTTCCATATAAGTCAGTAAAATTGAAAGGTAAACCGGCTGTATCAATATAGGAATAAAACAATTTAGAACTTTCTTCAAGATAAGAGGTTTTTGCTGAGAAAACAAATGATGCCCCATTGTTTGAGTTTTCCAATCCTTTTTTCAAAGGACCTTCCAATAGAAATTTTGAACCAAATGTGTTTGTCGATAATTTCCCGGACAAGCGGTTTTTATTTCCATCTTTAGTTGTAATATCCATGACTGATGAAATTCTTCCACCATATTCGGCACCAAATCCGCCGGTATAAATGTCGGCATTTCTGATAACATCTGAATCGAAAACAGAAAATAATCCAATAGAATGAAATGGATTGTAAACTATCATTCCGTCTAATAAAACCTTGTTTTGAATTGGAGAACCTCCACGAATATATAGTTGCCCACCCTGATCGCCGGTAAAAACTACACCAGGAATAACCTGAAGATATTGGGCTAAATCTGGTTCGCTTCCCATGGTTGGAATTTTTTCGAGTTGTTTTGGAGTAATTTTTACAATTGAGGTACGAATTTCGGTTTTCATCTCCATTCGTTCGGCACTTATAACAAATTCTTTTAGCCTAATTGATGACTTTTTTAGAATTAAATTTTGGTTTATGATTTTGTTGGTTTTAATATTGACTGCCATTTTTAATGTATCGTAGCCAATATAAGTAATAGTTAAAGTGTAGTTTCCTACTGGAATGTTCGTAAGGTTGTAATATCCGTTTACATCGGTAGCAGCTCCGAAGGTTGTTTTATGCAGATAGACATTTGTAAAAATAATGGGTTCGCCATTTTCTTTGTCGTAAACAAAGCCTCTAATGCTTCCAGTTTGGGCAAATATTCCGAGCGAAAACGAAAAACATATTATTAAAAGTAGTAATGTTTTATCAATTTTCATTATAGTGAAATTATGGGTTAATATGGTTTCAAATATTTTTATATAAGACAAATAGGGAATTTGATTCCCTATTGTCATATAATTTTATAATGCTTTATATAATAAATCTAATTTCTGTTTTTGCGATTTAATACTATCTTTTGCTTTTTCAATTTTTACGTTTACATCTTTGATAAGCGATTCGGCATTTTTCGTTTTCGCAAAAAAGCCAATATTATTGTCTAAAAGAATAATATCGTTTTCTAAACTTTTGATATTTTCTATCATTTTTTCTCGTTCGCGTCTGAGTTTATCTTTTCCATTAGGACTTTTAATCAGGCTTTCTATTTTGTGTTTATAAAACAGAATGTTCCTTTTCGAGTCGTCTAAATTCAGTTTTTCGAATTGTTTGTTTACGGCTTCTCTGTATTTTGCCTGAATTTCATCTTTTTGTTTGAACGAAACATGTCCTATTTTTGTCCATTCGTTCTGAAATTCTTTCAATGTTTCAAGATTTACTACATCGTCCTCAACACGTTGATATTCCTCAATTCTCTTTATCAATTCCAATTTTAGATTTGAATTCTCAGAATATCTTGCATCAATTTCTGAATAGTATTTTTCTTTACTGTTGAAAAATGTGTCGCAAGCACCGCGGAATCGCTTCCAAATTTTGTCGGAATCTTTTCTTGGAACTGGTCCAATTTCTTTCCAGGCTCTTTGCAATTTTATGTATTCGTCTGTAGTTTTTTTCCAATCGGTACTTTCCTTCATACCATCAGCCTGAATGCAAAGGTTTATTTTTTGTTGAAGATTATTTGTTTGCTCTTCTTTTCCTTGGGCAAAATATTCTCGTTTCTTATTGAAGAAATTGTTGCAAGCCAGCCTAAATCGTTCATAGATTTTGCTATTTTCTTTTTTTGTAGCAAAACCAATTGTTTTCCAAAACTTTTGTATTTCTATAATTTCTTTCGATTTATCATCCCATTCTTTTGGTTTTACAATTTCGAGTGCTGCAATTTCTTCAACTTTTTCGCACAATACAATTTTAGCTTCAAGATTGTTTTGTTGCTCGTTTTTTAAATTATCGAAATATGCTTGGTGTTTTATGTTTATTTTTGTGGTTGCTTCTTTAAATCTTTCCCAAAGGTCATCGCGTTTCTCGCGAGGCACAGGTCCAATTTCTCGCCAGTGGTCGTGCAACTTTTGTAGAGATTTAAATGCTTTTAAAATAGATGGTTCAATTAGTAGTTCTTCGGCTTTTTCGCAAAGAACTAATTTGTTTTCTAAGTTCTTTTTTAAATCTAAGTCTCGAAGTTCCTTGTTTATTTTTATAAAATCATAAAACTTTTCTACGTAATAATGATATGTTTCCCACAAGTTTTTTAAACTTGCCTGAGGTACTAAACCAATATTTTTCCAGCGGTTTTGTAATTCGCGAAAATCGCTGAATGTTTTTGATAAAGATTCGCTTCCTTTTGCGAGATCTTTAATTTCTTCAATTATTTGTAATTTCTTTTGTAAGTTTTCTTCTTTTTCTTTTTCGAGAATTTGATTATACTCATATTTTTTAGCCTTGAATATTTTCAACAATTCTTTAAGATTCTCCTCTTTTTCGTCGGGTTCAATTTTAAAGCCATCCAAAGTGCCGTTTTCACTTTCCGATTTGTATTGTTGTTCAAGAGTTTTTATTTCTTCATTATGAATTTTGTAAAAGTGAGTCTTTATTTCATCTACAAAATTTCTAAGGTTTTGTATGTTTTGAATTTCAGTGTCTTCAAGAATTTTCGAAAACTCATCAACCAGTTGTGTTTTGTCTAATTTTGAATAGTCAATTTCTTCAATTTTTTCCTCAGGAACTTCAGTTATGCTCGGTTCAACCGGGTTTTCAGCTTTTGGTTCATCTAAAGATATAGATGCTTCTTCGCTTGTCTCTGTCTTTTCGTCAACAACTTTCTCAGATATCTCCGGTTCAGTCGTAGGTTCTTCCGGCTGATCTTCAGTAGAAATTTCAATTTCTGAAACTTCAGTTGTAGCTTTTTCAACTTCCTTACTACTTACCTCAATATCATCACTATTTTCTACATTTTCAATTTCTGAGACTGTTTCTATTTCCCTATTTTCAGATTGAATTTCAGAAACCGAATCGTCTGTTTTTGATTCTTCAACAACAGTATTTTGTTCAATGTTTTCGACAGCCTGATTTTCTGGTTCATCCTCAGATGTTACTTCATCATTTTTCTCAACATCCAGATTGCTTTCTTCAATTTTCACTTCTGTTACAGAATTTTCAGTGGTTTCAGAAACCTGTGAACTCTCAATTTTTGGTTCCTCAATAAGGTTTTCTTCAACTACATTTTCAACTGAACTTGAGTTTTGCTCTTCATCCATATTGTTAGCATCTTGATTTAAGTCCTGAAGCTCATTGCTTGCTTGCTGTTCATTCATCGACTTTAAGTTTTCGTCAGTCGAATTATTAATGTTATCAATCATAAAAAAGAATTTTAATTCAGATAAAATAAACTTTTATCATCAGTGTTTTAGAAATAATTATAATAATCAGATGAAATATTTCACCTTCAGAGTTTATTAGAAATATTAAGAACGATTGTTTCTGGTTTTTTCAAAGAAATTTGCAAATATAACTAATTATTGAAAGAACAAACACTAATTAATTCAAATCTTTGGTGATATCTTTTTTTGTTTTTTTTGATGTCATAAACTTACTAATAGAATCTTTTAAAATCTTTATTTGCATACAAATAGCTATGATTAGAAATATTATTTTATAGGATTATATCAACAATAAAATTACTGAAATTAGAAAAATTGCACTTCACTATTTTCAAACTAAATAATGTATCATTTGATTTGCAATTTTGAACTTTGTTTCGTTTACAATATATTGCAAATTATTTAGATATGCTATAAACTATTTTATTGTAAACTTTTGACTGCTAGATTTCTTAACAAATGTATAACTGAATATAAATTAATTACTAAAATATAAATAGATGAAAAGTTATATTATCAAAGCATGCTTTATCGCATTTTTTTCATTAATTATAGTAGGTGTAAATGCACAAACAATTCAATATACAATGCCTGAAGAAACTGCCCAGCATGAAGGAACATGGCTTCAATGGCCTCACAATCATACTTATGGACCATTTTATCGTTCTGATCTCGAGCCAGGTTGGATTGAAATGACAAGAGAATTGCAGAGTGGTGAGAATGTTCATATTATTGCATATAATATGCTTGAACGAAATCATATTATTCAAGTTCTTAACAATGCAAATGTACCATTAACAAATGTTGATTTTTACATTCACCAAAACAATGACGTGTGGGTGAGAGACAACGGACCTATTTTCGTTTATGATAGTATTGGAGATGTTGTTATACTCGATTGGGGTTTTAATGGTTGGGGAAATTCGGCTCCATATGCACTTTGTGATGTTATTCCACAACTTATAAGCTCAGATATTTCTGTCCCATACATTGATTTAAGTGCTATGATTTTAGAAGGTGGCTCAATTGAAATAGATGGTAATGGAAGTTTGATGGCAACCAAAAGCTCAATAATCAACAGTAATAGAAATCCAAACTTGTTACAGGCTCAGGTAGAAGATTATTTAACAACATATCTTGATGTAACAAATTTCATCTGGCTTGATGGTGTTGCGGGTTTAGAAATTACTGATATGCACATTGATGGATTCGCACGATTTCTCGACACAACGACAATTGTAACTATGGACAGCCTTTCGCTCATATATTGGGATGTACCATCTTCGGATATAAACACATTGTATAATGCACAAAATGCTTATGGGAACTCTTTTAATTATATTTTTCTGCCACTTACAGTAAATAATGTTTCTACAACTTGGGGGCAAAACATTGGATACAAGGGTAGTTATGTAAACTATTATATCGGAAATAATGCTGTTCTGGTTCCAAGCTATAATGATCCCAATGATACCGTAGCAATTTCTATATTACAATTATTATATCCTTCACGAAATGTAGTAGGAATAGATGTAAGAAACTTGTATTTTGGTGGCGGAATGACACATTGTGTTACCCAGCAGCAACCACAAAATCAAAATTATGTCGGTGTTATTGAACAAAATAATGAGGAGAATAAATTATTCCAAAATAGTCCGAATCCTTTTAATTCTTATTCAACTATTTCATTTTCATTGAAAGAAAATTCTTTTGCAAAATTAGAAATTTACAATTCTTTAGGTCAAAAAGTTTCAACAATAATTAATTCAAAACTTTACGCAGGCAAACATACTACAACCCTTATTGCTAAAGACTTTGAGAATGGAATTTACACCTATATTTTGACTGTTGATAATAAAATAATATTGAGAAAAAAGATGATAGTGAATTAAACCTAATTAAGCGATTGTGAAAAAGAAAATAGGAATTGAATCATTCCTGAATGAAAAACTCAAAATTTGAAATAATTTTATCAGCTACCAAAATCGGCTTATATCCTTGCTAAACACAAAAACATTGCGTGTAGCGAAACGCTAATAAATAAATACAAATTTCTTGCATGTTGAGGCTTCAAACCAAAAAATTTATATTTGATAGAATCGCTTCCGCAAGCCGATAAGCAATCGCCACATAGTGTACAAGTTGGAGCTGGTTTTTTGTTTTTTATATTATCAATATTAAGTGCATCATATTTGCAGTGCGATGTGCAATGGTTACAAAGCGTGCATTTGTCGTCGATATACATTCTGAAAGGCGAAATATATTTTAGGTATCTAACCAAAGTTCCAACCGGGCAATAAACCGTGCAATGGTACATTTGCGATCTGGTACGAGAAACTAATAAAATAATTGCAATTCCTACGATTCCGAAACCGATACCACCAATTATTGCAATTTGAATATTTGCATCGAAAACTCTTAGTAAGATTGCGGCAAAAATTACAAAAAACAGGAAACTATGTTTTAGTGTATTTTTGTTTTTAATTGATTTTGCAATCCCACTCTTTTTTATTTCCGAAACAATATTATCGACAGCTCCAAAATAGCATAACTGGCTACACCAAGCCGGTCCAGACAATAAAATCGTACTCAAAAACAAAATTGGCATGAAGGAGACTTTCATATTATATATTCCACTTCCTATAATTAATGCAGGAACAGGAATGTGCATTTTCCCTGTCATCAAAAATTCGTCGTGTCCAAACAATCCTAAAATAAACTGCAAGAAAAAAACAACACAAAATAAAGTCCACGTCCATTTTCGCCACTTTGAGCTTTCGCTGACGTTTTGCATTTTGTATGCAACAAAACCAGCATAAATAGAAAAAATTGGAATTACATAATAAGCCGAACCTGGGAATATTTTATCGAAAAGAATTATTGGGAAACTTACCTTCAATTTTACAAAAATTAAAACTGCGGCAGTAAAAATAGCACTTGAAACTACTAACCAATTTATTTTTATTGATCTCATCTAAAATTTGCTGTTTGAATTTCTAATCGAAGAAACTCGTAAAATTTGCTTGAATAATTTCATGAAAAAATAGCGAATCTATTTTTTCAAAATATTAAGTAATTTATTCTTGAATTTTAAAATTATAAGCCTGGCTAAAAATGATATACTTAAACATTCTTTATAATCTCAAAAGCCTTTGAAATAGCATCATTAATTCCATCTACCTTTTTTCCACCGGCATTAGCAAAAAATGCCTGGCCTCCACCTCCACCTTGAATTTCTTTTGCCAGTTCGCGTACAATTTGTCCGGCATTAAGATTTTTTTCTTTCACCAAATTTTCAGAAATCATAACTGTGAGGTTTGGTTTACCATTTATTTCAGCCCCAATTACAAGGAATAAATTATCTATTTGTGTTTTCAACTGAAATGCTAAATCTTTAACAGAAGTTGCGGAATCTACTTCAATTTTTTCACAAATTACATTTATTCCATTTGTTTCAGTAATGTTTTTAATAAGCGAATCTTTAGTAATTTTGACTTTATCTTTCGCATGAGCTTCTAATTGCTTTTGTAAACTTTTATTTTCTACAATAAGTTTTTCAATATTACTGACAATGTTTTTCGGATTGTTAAAAAGCTGCTTTATTTGCTTCATTTCAGCAAAATTTTGGTTTACTAATTTTTCAGCTTTTATAGAAGTAACTGCTTCAATTCTTCTAATACCTGCAGCAATTGCACTTTCCGAAACAATTTTAATAATCCCAATTTGACCACTTGCTTTCACATGAGTGCCACCACACAATTCAATAGAATCTCCAAATTTTACTACCCTTACCAAGTCTTCGTATTTTTCTCCAAAAAGTGCAATAGCTCCAAGTTCTTGAGCTTTGTTCATTGGGAGACTCCTAAAGTCTTCAATAATAAGATTTTCTCGAATCATTTTGTTTGCAATGGCTTCAATTTTTGAAATCTCATCGTCTGTAAGCTTCTGAAAATGTGAAAAATCGAATCTTAAATTTTCTGAACTTACAAGCGATCCTTTTTGCTCGACATGAGTACCAAGAACCATTCGTAAAGCAAAATGAAGAATATGTGTGGCTGTATGGTTATTAGCAATTAAACTTCGCCTATTCTCATCAACAACAGCTTTAAAGGTTTCATTGATATTTTTTGGCAATTTTTCAAGCAAATGCAGAGTCAAACCATTTTCATTGATAGTGTTAATAACTTGAATTTTTTCTTCAATGTTTTCTATATAGCCGGTGTCACCAATTTGTCCACCACTTTCGGCATAAAAAGGAGTTTTGTCGAAAACCACCTGGAACAATTTTTTCGACTTCATTTTTACAAATCGATACTTAACAATTCTGATATCGCAAATAGTTTCATCGTAGCCAACAAATTCAAAATTTTTTGCATATGCTAATTCAACCCAATCGTGAGTTTCGAGATTTGAAGCGTCTTTTGATCTTCTCTTTTGTGCTTGCATTTCTGCTTCAAATTCTTGATGATTTAAACTTAAACCTTTTTCTTTGAGAATTAATTCAGTAAGGTCTAAAGGAAAGCCGTAGGTGTCATACAATTCGAAAACAACTTTACCATTTATCTGCTTATTATTTTTGTTTATCGATTTTGAAATAATCTGATCTAATAATTTGATTCCAGTTTCAAGAGTTCGTAAAAAAGAAATTTCTTCTTCCTTTAAAACTTTAGTAATTAATTGTTTCTGTGACACTAATTCTGGAAAAGCATTTCCCATAATTTCAATAAGAACAGGAACCAATTTAAAAATGAATGGTTCTGAAAAATTCAAATACGTATATCCATACCGAACAGCTCGACGTAAAATTCTTCTGATTACATATCCGGCTTTATTATTCGAAGGCAATTGTCCATCGGCAATAGAAAAAGAAATTGCACGTAAATGATCTGCAACAACTCTCATTGCAATATCTGCATCTATGTTTTCGCCATAATTCAAATTTGCCATTTTTGCAATTTCTTGAATTAATGATTGGAACACATCTGTATCGTAATTCGACTTTTTATTTTGCACTGCCATACATAGCCTTTCGAAACCCATTCCGGTATCGACATGTTTTTTGGGCAGAAACTCTAATTCTCCACTTGCTTTTCTATTGTACTGAATAAAAACCAGATTCCAGATTTCAATTACCAGAGGATGATCTTTGTTTACCAGAGTTTTACCGTCAATAGAGGTTCTGTCTTTTTCGTCTCTCAGATCAATATGAATTTCTGAACAAGGGCCACAAGGGCCACTCTCTCCCATTTCCCAGAAATTATCTTTTTTAGAGCCATATAGGATTTTGTCTTTTTTAAGATAATTTAGCCAGTAATTATAAGCCTCAATGTCTAAGTCGAGGTTTTCAAACTTATTGCCTTCAAACACTGTAGCATATAGTCTATCGATAGGAAGATTTAAAACATCAGTCAGAAATTCCCACGCCCAACTGATAGCTTCTTTTTTAAAATAATCTCCAAACGACCAATTTCCAAGCATTTCGAACATTGTATGATGGTATGTATCATGTCCGACTTCTTCTAAATCGTTGTGTTTCCCGGATACTCTTAAGCATTTTTGCGAATTTGCAACTCTTAAGTGTTTAGCTTCAGCATTATCAAGAAAAATATCTTTAAATTGGTTCATTCCTGCATTAATGAACATTAGCGTAGGGTCGTTTTTTACAACTATTGGGGCTGAAGAAACAATCGCATGCTTTTTCGATTCAAAAAAATCATGAAATGCCTTCCTTATTTCATTTGCGTTCATAATTATTTATATTAAAAATTTTAATAATCTAAGTTTACTTTAGAATGTCATACTCTGGCCTATTGAATTTAGTAAACTCAAATTTAAAACTCCATTTTATCTTGTTATAATATTAATAAACCTGTTTCCATTTTTTTGCAAAATTAATTTATTTATTAGTTTTGCAGTATATTTAGAATATTTATTGATTTAAGTAAAATATGGCAAAAAACAAATATCATTTTGATAAAGATTCTCTCAGTTATAGTAAAATAGAACTGGGCATTAAACAAAAGATATTTAAACTGTTTACTTATTTCACAGCAAGTGTTGTAATGGCAGTAATTTTAGTTGTAGTTTTTTTGAGCTATTTCAATTCGCCAAAAGAAAAACAACTAAAAAGAGAAATTAATCAATTGTCGTTACAATATGAAATTTTGAATAAACAAGCCGAACAAATATCTGTAGTTTTGGATGATATCCAACAGAGAGATGACAATATTTACCGTACTATTTTCGAATCTGAACCAATTTCAAGCACAATAAGAAAAGCTGGAATTGGAGGTATCAACCGCTACAAAAAACATCAAGGGTACGAAAATTCTACTATCGTCATTGAAACTGCAAAAAAATTAGATAAAATTGAAAAATCTTTATACGTTCAGTCGAAATCATACGACGAAGTAGAACATCTTGTAGTTAATAAAGAGCAAATGCTAAGTTGTATCCCAGCTATTATGCCAATTTCAAACAAAGATTTAACGCGCACTTCCTCTGGCTGGGGCTATAGAATTCATCCAGTTTATAAAATCCGCAAATTTCATTATGGTATGGATTTTACTGCACCAAAGGGTACAGAAGTTTATGTTTCAGGCGATGGAGTTGTTTCGGATATTGTAAAATCGAGATGGGTTGGCTACGGACATAAAGTGATTATTGATCATGGATTCGGATACAAGACTCTATATGCTCATTTAAATTCTTTCAATGTTAAAAAAGGACAAAAAGTTAAAAGAGGTGATGTTATAGCATTTGTTGGAAACACAGGTATTTCTACTGCTCCGCATTTGCATTACGAAGTACATAAAGACGGCAAAAAAACGAATCCACAGCACTATTATTTTAAAGATTTAACTCCGGAAGAATATGATAGGATGATAGAAATCTCATCGAGTATGAATCAAACTTTTGATTAAAATTATATAACTTTTAGAAAAAACTGTAGTTATGGAAGCTAAGAAAAAGTATATTAAACCTGAAATTGAAATAGTAAAAATTGATACAGAAATATCACTTGTAATGATGACATCGCCTCCTGGCGATCCGGAAAGCAAATCTACACATCAGCAAAGAAAGGAGAAAGATAGGAAAAGAGATACTTTTGAATCACCTTTTGAGTAAAAATGAAATTAGTCAGGTAGAATTTACTATCTTTTACTGCTAAATTCTACTTTGATGGCCAAGTTCAAAACCTGTTTTTTCTCGTGAAATGAATAATAATTTAGGACTTAAATAAAATTTACCCAATGATTTTATTATTGTTTTAATCAATTTCTGCTATAGTACTTATACAATATTTGTTATTCATTTTATTAATCTACATTACACACAAAAAACAATAAAACAATGTATATCTATTATTAAGAACTTTAGTTTTTATTAACAAAAAAGGGCTGCAATGAAAATTGCAGCCCTTTTTTGTATATATCTTTTGTTCTATTCGATTGTGAATTGTTTTGTTCCTACAAAATTATTAGTAGATAATTTATAGAAATAGCTTCCCGCAGCAATATCTTTTGCATTGAACTCAACTGATTGTTCACCTGCATTAAAATCTTGAGAAACAAGTTTAACTACAATTTCGCCAATTGAATTAAAAATTTCAAGATTCACATATGAGTCTTCCGGAAGATAAAAACTAATCGTTGTAGTTTCATTAACCGGATTTGGAGCATTTTGATATAAAACATAACTGTCATCAATATCAGAAATTACATGAAGTTTTCCAACTATGCTAATTGCATCGTTTGCATAAAACTCACTACCTTCAATCCAAGTTTTTACTCCAACAGAATATTCTTTATTTTGAGATTGGTTCCATACTTTTATTGAATATTGTTCTCCAACATTTAAACCATCTTTTTGTTCTGTTGTAAAGTCATCTGCCCAAATAGTAACAGCAGAGTAATTAGAACTAATTACAGAACTACCTACTATTTTTCCATTTTCGTCAAATATTCCAATTTCATCTCCACTGTTAACCAAATCTCCCCATATTGTTTCAGGAAATCCAACTACCATATTGTTTTCAGTAATATTTACACTATTATAATAGAAGGTTTCTGTTGGAATAATACTCGACTTTGTAACAACATCGTTTGCAGGATAATAGAAATTAGTAGCAGCTGTAAGTTTAATTTTATAACCTTTTCCTGGTATCAAGTCCCCAAGATTATTAAAATTGTATTGTGGCCAGTAAACAGATCCTGATTCGTTTTTAACAATTACGATAAGGCCAACAATAGAAGTCATCATATCTTCAACATCTGCAGCTGATTGACGTAGATAAGCAATTGTATTATATCCTTCGATAAATGACAACATAGTTTCTTCCGGAACAAGAGCTGTATCTTCTAATGTAACCACCTGAGAAGTGGCCATCTTAGCTTGATATCCTTCACCAATAACCATATCTCCAATAGCATTTATACTCCATATTGGCCAATATACTCCACCACCGTCATTTTTCATAATTACAATTTCAGACTCAACTGATGCAAATACAGTGCTAATGTCGTCAGTAATATCAAGGAATGTAGAGAAAATACTCCAACCTATTGGTAAATCAATGTTTTGAACAACAGTTCCTAAAATTATTTCGATATCGTCAGAAACCGAACACCCATTTTCCGTAACAGTAACAGAATACACACCAAAATCTAATCCAGTAATAGTTTGAGTAGTTTCTCCAGTTGACCATAAATATGTGAAATTAGCATTTGCACCTGCATCTAAAACAACAGTTGCTACATTGAGAGTAGTTATATCAGTACCTAAATCTACTATTGGATCACTTACAATAACTGATTGAAGGTCGAAGCTTGCACAAGCATTGACATCAGTATAATCATATTGAATATCGAAAGTTCCAACTCCAGCTACTGCAGGATCAAATTGGTCTCCACTTATACCGGTACCACTGAAAGTACCTCCAAGAGGATCGCCTACGAGTGTAACTGCAGCATCGCCTACACAATAACCAACTCCATTAAAGCCGGTAAATGTAACTGTAGGATATCCAAAAGATTGAACAGTATATGATTTTGTATCATTTCCAGTATTATTATCAAATTCATAAGCAACAGTAATATCAAAATCATAATCAGTACTTAAAGCCGATAAATCAGCAGTTGCTATGAATGAATAAGTAAATGAACTTGTACTTGTAAAATCAGATGTTAATGTATAATTTTCAGTTACTGTATTTCCTCCAAGCTCATAAGACAAAGGTATCACTGTACCTAAGTCAATATCTCCAGGACCATTATTTGTAACAGTAACAGAAACTACCTCAGAATTAGTAAATTCGCAAGCTGATACAGGTGCTAACAAAGCAGTAATCTCAACATCTGGTGGAGTTACAGTTTTTATTTCAATATTATCAATTAACATGTATTCTGCAGAGAAAGTAGAATTTCCGAAAGTTTTCCAACCAAAATAGTAAGTTCCTGACGAAGGTACAGTAAACATAGTATTTGCAAACTCATATACATCACTTGTATTTACATTGTCAAAAAACAATAAATCTGTGTTCATACCTGCAGCATTTTGGGCAGTACCCATTTTCACATACAAATCTTTATTTGTAGTAGATAAGTACGAATTATACCAGAAGCTTATCTGATATGTTTCAGTGGCATCTAATTGAAAGCATTGAGTAAACAACCAGTCATTAGCAGATCCGGTACTGAAATCAAAACCATAGCTATAATCACCATCCTGTGCATTTTGAGTATTAAAGAATCGAAGCCAATCAATTCCATCATTATTAATATCTTCAGTAGCCCAACCAAGAGGTTCACTTACTTCGAAGCTTTCATTATAAGCTCCAGCACCAAAATCATGATCGAAATAATCTACTACATGACCTAAAAATTCATTATTCTCTTCATATGAATCAAAGGTTGAGTCAACCCAAGCATTAAATACATAAGTTCCAACTCCACCAAAGGTTGAGAAATCAACACCTTGAGTAAATGTGTAATCGAATGTTGAACCAGCAAAAATATTGCTTGAGATAGTTTCAGTAACAAAAATTCCATCAATTTGGTATGTAACATCAAGTCCACCCATTATAATAGAAGTTCCATAATTTTTAACTGAAACAGTAACATCTTGTGTTCCTGTTAAGCCACAATCGCTAATTGGGCTAACAAAACCAACAACACCAGCATCTGTTGCTAATTTTTCACGAATAATCAAATTCCTAACAGAAGCACGATTATCATCATATTTATTTGCAGATTCCAATGAAAGGATAAATTCAGTTCCTTCATATCCTGTCAAATCAAAATAAATTGTTGAGTAAGGATCGCTATTTTCAGTTAAAGGATGAAAATCTGATGTCCCATTTACATCACTTATTTGTGTACCATTCAATAAAACTCTAAACCAGCTATATCCAGGTCCATTAAGATAAGATTGTTTTAAATCTAATAACAATTCTAAAGTTGTTAATGATGTAGCATCTACATTACAAGTAAATGCACTTGATTGATGTGTAGTGTTAATATTCCAAGCTTGGTCGGCTGTAGTACCACCTAAGGCAGAACCACCTGTCCAATCTGTGTTAGCAGCACTTCCTTTAAAACTAAATTTACCTGCATTAAATGTGGCTAAAGCATTTGCTCCATAATCATATCCAAAACTTGTGGTAGTATTTCCTAATTCAAATTCTCCAACTATTTCGTCAATTCCTGAAGTTGTAATTGAAATTGAAACTCCATCGTTTGAAGCATCACTATCAGCAGGCAAATCAGCAACAGCAATACATTCATATGTTCCCGCTCCACTAAAATCAGCAGTAGTTGTAAATGAATAAGTAAGTGTATCTCCTGCTTGAATTGTACTTGCAACAGTCTCCGTAACATAATTTGAACCATTATCTAAAGAATATCTTAAATCAAAATTAGATACCGATGTTACTCCATAATTTTTTACTTCAACTGTTACAACTTCATTATTTGCTAAATTACAAGCAGTTGACAAAGGTGTTACCCAAGATAAAACACCAATATCATTAACATTCGCAACTTCTACTATATTGATATTATCAAATGCAAATCCATCATATGAATTATTTGAGGCATCTGCTCCAAAAACAAATCTGAATTTAACATTTGGTTCACCTGCAAGAACAGCTAATTCAGCATTTATACCAACCCAAGAATTTGTGTTGGTATAGGCATAAGTAGCTCCTGACCAATCTAAAGCAACGCATGCAGAAGTAGCCCATGTTTGTCCTCCGGTTCCGCTTAAAATATTTTCCCAGTTTGATCCTCCATCAATAGAGTATTGCACCGAGGCGGCATCGAAATCATCCTCTGTATTAACACTAAAACTGAACTGGAAAGAAGGCAATATTAAATTCGTAAAATCGAAACATGGACTTTCAACATAAGATTGCTCATTATTATTATAAAAAGTATTTAAGCCAGTCATCCATACATTTGTTCCATAACTTGTATAGTTAATAACATTTCCATTAGGAGCACCTAACTCCCATGTAGATAGTTGACCACCAGATAACCAATAATGAGTAGATTCAAAACTTTGATTGTAAGGATTAGCATTATCAACTACAATAGTTGGTAAAGAAACAATTGTTTCAGTAAAGGCATCATTTGTATTGTCTGCATCATTAACTAATGTTGTTGTTACAACAACGGTATGATATGCAACAGTTGAAAAATCTACTCCGGTAAATGTATGAGTATAAGAACCTCCTGCTGCAATATTCACAGCTGTAACATTGTCTGAACTTCCAGCTCCATCAACAGTGTAGCTAATATCAAAATCAGTTACAGCTGCAACACCAAAGTTAAAAACTGTAACGACCATATCTTCCGAGCTTCCTAAACCACAGCTACTTGTAGGAGAGACAATATCAATTACTCCAATATCTAATGCTAATTTTTCACGAACAATTAAATTATCAATAAATGCAACATTTCCTGGGGCACTTACAGCCTCACTATATTTATTACATGCCTGTAGTTCCAAAGTGAAACTCTGACCTGCATAAGTATCAAGATCAAATGTTAAGCTTGCAAATGAATCACCTGTTGGAGTAGTTGGATTAAAATTTGAATTTCCATTAATATCTGCAACTTGGGTTCCATTTACCAAAACTCTGAACCAACTATAAGTCGGACCATTTTGATAAATTTGTTTCAAATCTAAAAGTAATTCACATGTTGCTATTTGTGTAGCATCAACATTACATGCATATCCAGAAGCATGGTGGTCTGTATTGTCGTTCCAAGCATTACTTTCAGTAGTTCCGAAAGCAGTACCAGTCCAACCACCAATACCTGCACCTTCTAAACGAAGAACAAATTCTCCGCCCATATCGTAAATTGAGGCATTAGATTCTGCATTTGTAACTAATTGCAAATCGCTTGAACCACTACCAAATCCTTCAGTAAATGGGGCAACATCTGTAATAGTTATAGTTGTATATGTGGTAACTGTCCATGAAATTGCGTCATTTGAATTATCTGCATCGCCTGTTAAATCAACATAAGCATTTATTACATAATCTCCGATAGCGGAAAAATCAACCGCAGTGAAAGAATAATTTTCAGATGCTCCAGCAGCTAATGTTTGGTTATAAGTTTCAGTAACAACAGATCCGCCATCAATTGTATAGTTTACTGTAAATCCGGTTGCATCTTGATTACCATTATTTACTAATTCCACGGTAATCATTTGATTTGCATCATTATCGCACATTGCCATGCCTGGAGATGACCAGGAATTCACTGCAATATCGAAATTTGAAGGTATTGGACAAGTAACTGTTACACCTGTTGAAACTCCAGATGGGGTTTCAGTAATTATAACATTTCCACTTGCATCTGTACCGTCATACAAAACGATGTTACCATCTGCGTCTTCAATATAATATCCAAAATTATCGGAAGTAAAAGCAAATTGTCCCAGTGTGAACGAAGTTGTTAGTACCTCACCATCTGAAACGGAAAAAGTAAATGATGTCTCTGAACCACTTAATAGTGTCAAATCAGCAGCATTTGAATGTGCAACTCCATCAACATTAACTGTTACAGTACTTCCAAACCATCCAAAAGCAGTTGCATCTTTAAGCACAATAGTGTAATCGCATGCCATTGAATTCCAAGCAATTAAAGCAACAAATGCTAAAGAAATAAGAATTTTTTGTAATTCGTTTTTCATAATCATATAATTTTAAAATTTAGTTAGCCAATGTAAATATTAATATTTAATCTCCAAAATTTTATTCACTTAATTTTTATTTAAGGAGCAAAAGTATTAAATTAATTCTAATTTTAAAAATAATATTAATAATCAAAAATAATTTAATGCTTATTATAATCGCCTAAAACATAAATATTCCTTAATATATTTAATGCTTTATATTTATTATCAATAAAATAGTATTGCTGAATTAAAAAATAATGCATTAAAATATATCACAAAAAAAAACACCTGTACGAAATTCGCACAGGTGTTTCTTTTAATGTTTTAACTTATGATTATTTTTCAATATTCATTTGTTTTGTAGCTACAAAATTGTCGGTAATAATTTTATAGAAGTATGATCCTGAAGATAAATCTTTAGAGTCGAATTCTATAGTGTGTTTACCGGCTTCGTAGTCTTGAGATATAATCTCTTCTACAAACTCACCCAAAATATTGTAAATATTCATTTTTACATTTGTCGATTCTGGTAAGTAGAAGCTAATTGTAGTAGTTTCTGAATATGGATTTGGAATATTCTGATCTAAAGAATAGGTATCAAAATTACCAATTATCATATTTTTTACAATACTTATTTTATTGTCGGAA